>NZ_OMOR01000003.1 GCF_900302465.1 Ascidiaceihabitans donghaensis
CGGCGCAGCAATCTGAAACCGGTTCAGTGCGATCTGCGTGTGCTATGCACAGATACCCTGACTTTGCTAAAACGCACGATCGGGGCATCGTACCGGATCAGAACCGATTTTGCGGCCGAACTGGCTCCGGTGATGATTGATCCGGTTCAGCTGCAATCTGCTTTGATGAACCTTGCGCTCAATTCCCGTGACGCAATGGGAAGCGGTGGCGAATTGCTGGTCTCAATTGCCAATGTAGTGATCGACGACAGCTATATGGCGCAAGAAACGGACATTGAGCCGGGTGATTACGTGCGTCTGTCGGTCAGTGATGATGGTGCGGGCATGGGTCTTGAGGCACAACGCCGCGCATTCGAGCCTTTTTTCACAACCAAAGAGGAAGGCGGCGGCACCGGGCTTGGGCTGGCGATGGTGTACGGGTTCGTGCGCCAATCAGGCGGCCACGTGACACTGTATAGCGAATTGGGTCTGGGCACGAGTTTCGGGCTGTATTTTCCCGCTGTTCCGCACGAAATGCTGACAAAAGATGTGCCGCTGGCAGGCCATCAGCACCACGCGCTGCCACGCGGAAACGGCGAAACGATCCTGATCGTGGAAGACAATCCGCGTGTGCGCAAACTGTCTGTGGAACGCATTCACGATCTGGGCTTTGCGACACTTGAAGCCGAAAATGGCGATCGCGCTTATGAGATGCTGAAAAGTGGTGCGCAGGTGGATTTGGTGTTTTCCGATCTGGTGATGCCCGGAACGCTGAACGGCTATGATCTGGCGGCGAAAATCACAAAGGAATTTCCAGATTTAAAAGTTTTGCTGGCGTCTGGCTATGCCAGCGATGTGATTACAAGTTCAATGGAACACGACGGGCCTTTGGACATTTTGCACAAACCCTACCGCCAGTCCGACTTGGCAAAGCGCCTTCACGCTATGTTGGTGGACACCGCCGAAGACTGAACAATCTCTACGTTGCTTGCAAAGGTATAGCCGATCCCGCGCACCGTTTTGATCAGTGTTGGGTTTGCAGGGTTGCGTTCAATCTTTTTGCGCAGGCGTGCGACTTGATTGTCGATAGTCCGGTCCAGAGGGCTCCATTCCAGGCCGCCGGTTTTATCCATCAGTTGATCGCGGGACAGGACCCGTTTGGGGCTGTTCAAGAACACATTCAGCAGTTTGAAATCACCGCTGGTCAGCTCACATGGCGCGTTGTCCCGGTCCAGCAGCTCAAGCCGATCAGGAAACGCTGTCATACCATCAAACTTGAAGCGGGGGCTGCCAACGGGGGCATCTGCCGCGGAAACTGGCGCGGGCGTTGCGGACCGGCGCAACACGCTTCGGATGCGGGCAATCACTTCGCGGACGTGAAAAGGTTTGGTGATGTAATCATCTGCCCCGACTTCCAGTCCGACAACACGGTCAATCACGTCGTCTTTTCCCGTCACCATAATGATGGGCACTTGCGACACGGTTCGGATTTGCCGTGCGATGTCGATGCCGTTGTCCGCGCCAAGATGAAGATCCAACGTGACCAAACCAAGCGTGTTTTCCGCCATCACCCGCATGACGTCGGCGCCTGTTTCGGCCTCGACCACCTGCGCGCCTTCGTCTTCAAGCACATTGCGCAAAAGGGTTCTGATCTTGGGATCGTCTTCAACAACAAGGATCGTTTGATCTTTCATACGGGCCTCGTTGGGTCGGTTGCCTGGGCGGATTTACGGACAACGCCGGTTGCGTGTCGAAGTGGTGCAAAAGCGGATACGTTACAAAAAGATACAAAAAACGTCTCCCGAACGATAATTCAAAATACATATCCAGATCAAGGTGACCTTAAACCAACACAGAGGTCCGCCAAAATGTATGTCACACTTCCCAGCGAATTCACAACGGAACCGTCTGTGGCCCCATTGGACTGCGCCACGCCCAAAACAACGCAAACACATCTAAAGCCCGGGACCTATCTTTACTTTGAAGGGGATGAGGTCGAATGGCTGTATCAGGTCACGCACGGTGTTTTGCGATTGACCCGACTGCTGGCGGACGGACGCCGACAAGTCATCGCCTTTGGTTATCCGGGCGATATTGTGGGCTTTCCGGCAAAGGATTTGCATCACACCGATTGCGAGGCACTGACGGATGTGCGGCTGCAACCCTTTCGGCGGGCGCATCTGGAAAGCGGAGATGGCGATCCGGCCCTGCATTGCGCGTTGCTGCAAGCCGCCTTGCGGGAAATAAGCGCGATGCAGGATCATTTCATGATGCTGGGCCGTAAGTCGGCGACAGAAAAACTGGCTTCGTTTCTGTGTGTGTTGTCAGATCGTGTTGGCGATGATCATGGGGCTTTTCGCCAGATAAGCCTGCCCATGAGCCGTTCTGACATCGCCGATTTTCTGGGCCTGACCACCGAAACCGTCAGCCGCACCTTCACCCAATTGCGCAAAAGCCAGATCATTGCGATCGACAACATTCACACAATAATCATCCAACGCCCCAAAGCGTTGCTTGGCCTGACAGAAGGTGCGCGCGACTGAACGCTTTGATTGATCATGATCAATTGCTCCGGTCCGTGCCCTGATAGGCATGAATGGACACACCTAGGGTCAGCGCATCAAGACGCTTTGGTCCAGACCCCTTCAAAGGAGATAACCCATGGCCCCCAAGACAATTCTGGTATGCCTCACCACGCCTGATCATGCCAATACGCTGCTGAAAACAGCAGTGCCGTTGGCGCGCAAACATGGCGCGCATTTGATCGGATTGCATACTATTGAAGCCCTCGTGGTATACCCCGGTATTGCCATGCACATTCCCGACACAGCCTTTGCATCTTTCAATGAAAGCCAGAAACAAGAGGCCGAAGCCATCAAGGCAGTCTTCGAAAAACACACAGCCATCGAGGATTTCGTAAGCGAATTTCGTCTGGTCAGGGCCGAGGCACAATCGGCCAGCGCGCGAATGATCGAAAGTGCGCGGGCGGCAGATTTGGTGATTATGGCCCATGAAGACCCCAACAGCGATCGCTACGATCAGCGTCATGCGCAAACTCAGGTGATCCGCGAAAGCGGGCGCCCCGTGATCGTGGTGCCCCTTGATTATGACGGTCCTGAAATCGGCGCAAACATTTTGCTGGGTTGGAGCGATACACGCGAAGCGGCCCGCGCAGCCCATGATATGCTGGGCCTTGCTGATGATGGGGCGGCACTTACGGTGCTGCGTGTGGGTCCCCCGCCTAAGACAGCGTTCCAGGATTCCAATGCCATCGACACCGTGGAAATGTATGCCCGGCACGGCCTGAAGGCGACGCTGATCCACCGAGATCCCAAGGGGGAAAGCATTGCAGATGTACTGCAAAATGTTGCCTTTGAAACGGGGGCGGACCTGATCGTGACAGGCGCGTTTGGTCATTCCCGTGCCTACGACTTTGTTTTGGGGGCCACCACCTATGCCTTGTTACGGGATCAGAAACTGCCGGTTTTGTTCAGCAAATAGCTGCAGGCACCACAATGTCGGACCATATTGGCAAATGGTCCGACGCCACGCGGGCCAAGGGGCTTTGGTCTACGCCACCGTCGTGAAGCGAAACACCATGAGACAGCGCAAACCGGTCAAGTGCTGCGATGGGGCGGCGTGCGTGAAAAGATCGTCCGGGGCTGTGTGTTTCAAACCGTGCAGCCAAGGGGTCAAAGCCTTTCGTGGCAGACCATTCGTTGAAATCGCCGGCTATAACGCAATGCTGATCCGCGGCCGTGGCCCTGTTCAACTTTTCAAGTTGGGCTTGCCTGTCGCGCCGGCGCAAACCCAGATGTGCGGCAACAACTGTCAGCCCTTCCCCCACATTGACTTTTAAACGTACAGCACCGCGCGGTTCAAATCCCGGCAATTCCAAAAGGTCAACGTGTTGCACCTCAATGCCCTTGCGCATCAATATGGCATTGCCATGCCACCCGATACTGACGCTGTTTTGCGATACAGCAACCACATCAAAATCCGTTTGGGCCGCGATCATTGCACGCGGTAAAGCAGAGGGGCGTTGGCCCAACCGTTTGTCAGCCTCTTGCAGCACCACAATGTCCGCATTCAATCCATTGATCACGTCCAATGTGCGGCTGGGCCGTCGTTTCTGGTCAAGACCCCGCGCCTTGCGCATGTTATAGCTTGCGATGCGTATACGAGTTTCGTGCATAGTGCCTATATAGGAACGATCACGTTCGTTTTTAACACCGTCAACCAAGGCCGCCTGTGAAACTGATCAAAGACAGCAGTGCAATCATGCTCGTGATCTGGGCGATGCTTTTAAGCACCGCTATGATTGCACTTGTGCTGTCGCGCTGGCCTTTGGCCTTTGTCAGCTTTGCCACATTGTTTTTGTCCCTTTTGCCACCGCTGCTTGCGGCACGCTTGTCGCTGAAACTGCCATTGCCGTTTTTGTTGTTCACAACCCTGTTTTTCTTTGGGTCGATCTTTCTGGGCGAAGCTTTTGATTTTTACGAACGCCTCTGGTGGTGGGATATCGCATTGCACGGGCTTTCAGCGCTTGGGTTTGGGCTGACGGGGTTTCTGTTTGTTTTCATGTTGTTTGAGGGCGACAGATTTGCGGCCCCACCTTCGGCCATCGCGTTCATCAGCTTTTGTGTCGCTATGACAGTTGGTGCGATCTGGGAGATTTTTGAATTCGCCATGGATGTGACATTCGGGCTGAATATGCAAAAGTCGGGTCTGGATGACACCATGGGTGATCTGATTGTTGACGCTTTGGGCGGGCTGATCGGCAGCCTGACGGGCTACGTTTATCTGCGCCATGATGCTGCTGGATGGCTGGGACGCGGTTTGCGACAATTTATTGATATGAACCAGCGTCTGTACCGAAAGTACAAACAACGCATCAAAAAGTAACGCATCCTGTCTACTGTGGCGCGTAGTATTGATCTTTGTCAGTTGGTTGACTGCACAAAGTGACACCTTGTCTTGAAAAGACACCGCTTACCCGTTTGAAACTTCTGCCGAAGGAAAACTGCCATGCACCGCCGCACGATACTTTTTGTTCTAAACACAGACACGCCAGACGCGCAGATTTCGCAGGCTGCCGAAGCGGCCGCGCGTGATGAATCGCATTTGGTTTGCCTGTTGCTTGGGCAAGCGTCTGCGCTGCCGGTATATGCATATGGCGGTTCACCGTACGGCGGGATGACGATACCGGACAACTGGAACGAGACGATCGTAGCGGCACAGAACGTGCAAAAGGCCCGCGTGGATGCCATCGAAGCTTTGCTTGCCAAAAGCAACACATCGGGCGACATCCAGTCCGCCCTTTGTGTGGCCACAGACGTGAAACATCATGTATCCCGTCTTGCCCGTGTCAGTGATGAAGCCTTTTTGGACGCCAGTTTGCGTGATACGCCCGATGTCATGCGGGAGGCTGTAGCAGGGGTATTGTTCCACTCTCCGATCGGGCTTCGTTTGAACGGGTCAGTCGCCCAGAAAGCCGCCCGCGTGTTTGTGGCATGGAACAGCAGCGAAGCTGCGGCAACTGCAGTGCATGCAGCATTACCCTATCTGAAAGAGGCAGACGAAATTGTCATTGGGTGCTTTGATCCTGTCATGACGCCTGTGCAAGACGGGCAGGATCCCGGTGTAGATGTGGCCAAATGGCTAAGCCATCACGGGTGCAATGTGACCGTTTCCCAATACCCGAGCGGTGGCCGCGAATTGGGGGCATCCATTCAGGAACGCGCCGCAGAAACGGGTGCCGATCTTATTGTGATGGGGGCCTACGGGCACGCCCGTATGATCCAGACCGTTCTGGGTGGCACCACCCGCACCATGATTGAACAGGCTGACGTGCCGCTTTTGTTGGCGCACTAAGGGTCAGGCGCTGCCCGGCTGTGCCAAATCAGAAACCTTGTCCGCTTGGCCGCGCAAAGCACAAAACGCGGCAAACTGTGACAGGTAAACACGTCCCGTCAGATGCTTTAACAAGCCCCCCCTCTGTAGACGGTCCATGACGGGGCCTTTGACCTCGGACAAAGACAGGTCAATGCCCAGTTCCTTCAGCCTGACGTTGATCAGTTCCAAAGTTTCCAAAGCGCTTAGATCTATCTCGTTCACCGCGGAACACATCAGAACGACGTGTTTAATGTCGGTGTCATCGATGATGCGGTTGTAGATGTGATCCTCAAGAAAGCGTGCGTTTGCGAAGTATAGGCTTTGGTCGATGCGCAGGGTCAGAACGGAGGGATCTGTGACAACGTCGTGGCGCAAGATATTGCGGAAATGCTCGGTGCCTTTGATCATTCCGACTTCGGCAATGTGCGGTCGGGATGTGTCAAACAAGACGATCAGCAAAGATAGCATCACACCAGCCACCACGCCCAGCTCAACGCCAAGTCCCAGCGTCAACACGACGGTGATGGCTACGGCTCCAAAATCCCGTTTTGAATATGCCCAGCTTTCCCGCAACGTCTTTAAATCCACCAAAGACAACACCGCCACGATGATCGTCGCGGCAAGCGTCGCTTTGGGCAAAAAATAGATAAGGGGCGTCAGAAAAACCGCGGCCACGGCCAACCCGATCGCCGTAAGGGCCCCCGCCGCAGGGGTTTCCGCGCCTGCATCAAAGTTGACCACAGACCGTGAAAACCCACCTGTTACTGGAAACCCGCCTGTCAGCGATGCGCCGATGTTGGCGGCACCCAAGCCAATCAGCTCTTGATCCGGATCGATGCGTTGCCGCTTTTTGGTGGCGAGTGTTTGCGCCACAGAAATAGATTCGACAAACCCGATGATCGAAATCAGCGCCGCTGGCCCAAAGAGAGCAGCCAGAAGGTCCGTTGACACATTCGGCAACGTAAAAGGTGGCAAGCTTTGCGGGACGGCCCCGACAATCTGGACGCCTGTCTGCGCAAGATCAAAATGCCACGCCAGCAGCGTCGTTGCGACAACGGCCAGAACCGGGCCTGCTTTTGTCGCAAAATCTGCCGCACCCGGTCGCAGCCCCATGCGGATCAGCGCCGGCCGCAATCCTTTACGCACCCAGAACAGAAACGCGATGGCGCCCGCTCCGATGGCCAGCGTCAACAGGTTTGTGTCAGACGCATGGCTTAGGATCGACTCCAGAAGATCCGGCATCGTGTGGCCGTGTGCCTTGATCCCCAGCACGTGTTTGATCTGGCTCATCGCAATAAGAATTCCTGACGCGGTGATGAATCCTGAAATGACCGGATGGGATAGGAAGTTGGCAATAAACCCCATCCGTAGAACCCCCATCGCCAGCAATATCAGGCCCGACAAACCAGCAAGGCTAAGGGCCGCAGTGGCGTATCCGACATCAATGGTCTGTGTGACGTCTGCCAATGTTGCTGCCGTCATAAGGGAAACAACGGCCACCGGCCCCACGGCCAACGACCGGCTGGTGCCGAAAATGCTATACAGAAGGATCGGCACAATCGACGCGTAAAGTCCGGCTTCCGGTGGCAATCCGGCCAGCATGGCATAGGCCAACGACTGCGGGATCAGCATGATTGTCACAATGACCGCCGCCGTCAGATCGTTGATCGCGGCGGTACGGGAATACGTCCGCCCCCACGCGAGTATCGGCAAATGACGCGTCAGGGCATAGGTGTTTGCCATCTTCACCGCACCGTCAGCTTTTCAGGCGCGGCCATCCATTCGCGCCCTTTCAACATTGCTTTCCAATAGACCGGGGGCAGTATCTTTTCTTTCAAAAGCCACGCGAGGCGGCTGGGTTTGGTCCCGTCAATCAGCCAGTTTGGAAAACTGGGTTGCAAGGTCCCGCCATAGCCGAATTCAGCCAGAACGATTTTGCCACGTTCCACCGTCAGCGGGCACGATCCATAGCCATCATATTGCGACACCGGCGCACGACCGTCGATGTCAGCGATAATGTTGTCCGCCACCACAGGGGCTTGTTTGCGCGCTGCGGCTGCGGTCTTGGCGTTGGGGGCGTTCATCACATCGCCAAGCGACCAGATGTTTTCATGGGTTTTGTGGCGCAGGGTTGCCTGATCCACATCAACCCACCCCGCCCCATCAGCCAGAGGTGACACCGAAATGAAGTCGGGTGCGCATTGCGGCGGGGTGACGTGGATCATGTCAAATTCGACCTCGATCCGTTCCACCGGAGTGTCAGGCTTGGCCACATCAAACCACGCCTTTTTGGCCGGGCCATCAATCGCCACAAGGTTGCTAAAAAAGTTCAACCCAATGCGATATTTATCAACATAGGTTTGCAGTGCAGGCACATAATCCTTCACGCCAAAAAGCACACCGCCCGCGTTGTGAAATTCGATCTCGATGTTGTTGATGGTTTCGGTGCGCGTCCAGTGATCTGCCGACAGATAGATTGCCTTTTGGGGCGCCCCTGCGCATTTTATCGGCATGGGCGGCTGTGTGAAAATCGCCCGCCCGGACGTCATGCCCGACACCAGTTCCCACGTGTAGGGGGCCAAATCGTACCGGTAATTCGATGTCACGCCATTGCGGCCCAGTGTGTCCACAAGCCCTTCAACACGGTGCCAGTCCAGTTTCAAACCCGGACACACAACCAGCCGTTTGTATTTGACCACGCGGCACCCATCGAGGATCACCGCATCCTTTTCAGGTTCAAACGCGGCCACCGCCGATTTCAGCCAATGCACGCCCTTCGGCACCAAAGACCCCATCGTGCGCACTGTGTCTTGTGCCGCAAAAACGCCACCACCCACCATGGTCCATCCAGGTTGGTAGTAGTGCGCATCTGCCGGATCAATCACGGCGATTTCCAACTCTGGTTTGCGGGCCTTAAGACTTGAGGCCGCGGCAATACCCGACGCCCCCGCCCCGACAATCACAACGTCATAAGACGCGTCCGCCTGATCTGCCGGGGTCGTGCCACCATTCGCGATGCGCCGCACAACGCCTTTCATGTCGTATCCAGCAGCCTTGGTCGCACTTAGGATATCAGCCAGCGGCATGTCTTTGGCCTGTGCCAAAGACCAAAGCGTCGCAGACCGCGTTCCGGTGCGACAATAGGCCAGCACGGGCTTAGGCAACGCCTTAAGTTCTGCCGCAAAATCGTGGGTATCGGCATCGTGAACCATGCCACCGGATACAGGGATATACCGCATGTCCAACCCGAGTTTTTCAGCGGTTTTCGCCAGTTCCTCAAATGTGGGTTGATCTGCACCTTCACCGTCTGGGCGGTTGCAGATGACGGATTTAATACCCCGTTCTTTAATTGCCGCCAGATCGGTTTCCGAAATTTGCGCGGCAACAAGGAACTGGTCCGAGATTTTGTGAAGATTCATATGCGTTTCTCTTTGTGGGGCGTTTAAGGCCAGTTTCAAAAGGTGCTTTCAGATCGCGTTGACGGGCACCTTAAGCACAGGTTTGCCGTCTTCCGACTTGGGCACATCGCCTGCGCGCATGTTCACCTGAAGCGAGGGCAAAATCAGCTTTGGCACATCGAGGGTCGCATCCCGTGTTTCGCGGAATTTGACGAACTCTTCCCGGCTTTTGCCTTGGCCGACATGGATGTTTTCGGCCTTTTGCGTGGCTACCGTGGTTTCCCACATGATATCGCGGCCACCGGGCCCATAGTCATGGCACATGAACAGGCGCATATCGTCGGGCAGCGCCAACACCTTTTGAATAGAATCGTAAAGCGCGCCTGCGTCTCCGCCGGGGAAATCTGCCCGCGCCGACCCACCATCTGGCATAAACAGCGTATCGCCTGCAAAGGCCGCATCGCCAATCACATGCACCATACAGGCAGGTGTGTGGCCCGGTGTGTGCATCGCAACGCCGGTCATGCCACCAATGTTGTACGTGTCGCCGTCTTTGAACAACCTGTCGAATTGCGACCCGTCACGCTGGAACTCGGTGCCTTCGTTGAACACTTTGCCGAAGGTTTCCTGCACGACCGTGATTTGATCCCCGATCCCGATTTGGCCACCAAGCTTGGATTGAATGTAAGGGGCCGCAGACAAGTGATCTGCATGCACATGTGTTTCAATCAGCCATTCCAACTGCAACTTGTGCTTTTCGATATAGGCGATGATCTGATCTGCGTGTTCGTAGGTGATCCGTCCGGCAGCATAGTTGATGTCCATCACGGAATCGATCACAGCGCATGACGATGATGCGGGGTCTGTCACCACGTAGCTGATCGTGTTGGTTTGCGCGTCAAAGAAGGGTTCGATCTTTGGGTGAATGTGCATGTTGGTCGGAACCTTGGCCATTTGGATCTCCATTTTTGGCTTTGGTTAGATTTCGCACCATCGGCACTTGGCCGTCAGTGACATGGTCACACTCCGCGCGATCCTCGACTAGGATGCACACTATATTGCCATAAGCCGCCGAACCCCGCGGCTGGGGCTTTTCGCCCAAATCGGAATGCTGTAAGCACCGCGCATCGGGTTATGTGTTCGGGGTCAAAGGTGCGATGTCTGACGGAGATGTGTGGACAGGGATTGCGGCGCAACCGGACGTATCGGGACAACAAGCGCCGCGGTTTCAACTGAAAATCGAACGGCACCCGACCACACAACCTGCCGCATTGGAAAATGTACCGCCATGGGACCGCCCTTGGGTTGATCCGGATGCGGGTGATGTGCTGTTTCAAAAACAAATCACATCCCCACGACGCCATACATACCTTTTGGTTGACGCGGGATTGCGGGCCAAGACCGCGGGGTTCTTTGATCTGGACGAAGTGGATGTGCCCTGCCGCTGCTTGTTCAAAGGCAAAGCTGCGCAGGATTTGAAAAACGTTGCGCCGTACCTGATTGATCTGACTTTGCCTGAGGGCGCGTGGGACGATGCGGGCCTTGTCCCGCAGTTCCACAAGAATTTCTTTGCCAAACACTGGTCCACGGAAACAGGTATTTTGATCCAGTCCACAGCCACATTAGATGAGGTCTGGGCGCATTTTCGCAAGTTCACCAAAGTTATGATGCCCGACAAGAAAGTGGCGTATTTCCGGTTCTGGGATCCGCGCATGCTGATCCATTTCCTTCAGGCATGCACCCCTGCCGAACTTGAGCATTTCTTCCTGCACCCCGATGATGCGCTGTTTTCCGTCACCTTTTCAGAGCTGTTTCAATCCATTTCGTTGCGCAGTGCACGGCTGGAGGCCATTTGATGTTTGCCATCACGCCAGCCCACGAAGCAGGGTTTGAAGACTACCGCCGCGAACGGTTCATAGAAGAACTGGCGCTTGGCAGTTATGATTTCATCGCTGATGACGCGCCGTTTCTGACAAAAGACCAACGGTTGAAGGGCGCAAGGTTCATCTACCAAAGTGCGGAAAACGCAGGCTACGAAACGCGGGGCGGTTGTTTCTTTTGGTTGAACATGGCGGTGCTGTTTGGATCGCATTTTTCGAGCGACCCGCAGTTTGGCATCATCGCGCCCCGTCACGGTCAAACAGGGGGGTCACGCGAACTGGCGGATCTCAGCCGCGTCTACACGCAGGTCGCCAACTATGTCAGTCAGGTTCTGGGCGGCCCGTCCAACCGGATTTACAATGCGGCTGTGGCGGAATTCGTGACGCAAATGGACGATGTGCACGGGCTGCAAGACCTGACAGATGCCGCAAGTGTGTCGGCGCGCCTGTCCGCGCTTTATCCGCAAAAACAAAAGTCGCATGGGCGTGTCTATCTGGGAAAGCTGGACAGCGGTGCCTATCAGGCAAAAGCCCTGCGATTGTTTCAAGCCGATGACATGCGTACAGTGTATTTTGTGGCCGCCATGGAAATGTTCTTTGGCCATCAGTTCGAGACAGATTTTTTCAAACCCTGGATTGGGGCGGCCATTGCGGAGTGTGGTCCCTCTGGAACAGATGGTCCTTTGGATGTGCGTCCGCTGACAAAGCAGGTTAAGCTGTGGGTAGACAATGAGTAGGATGGTAGCGAATGGGACGTGAAGCCGCGTTACAAGACCCCAACCAGCGTGCCGGCGCGGGCGAACGTGTCACGTGTATATCCGGCAATTGTTGCGACCCCGCCACGTGGCCCGCGCGGTGGGATATGGTGTGCATCAGGTGTATCTTTTGCCCCGATGATGCTGATGTCATGTCGTATATCCGCAGCAATCTCAAAGTGTTGACATACGATCGCATCTATTGGGAAGACCCCTATTTTGACGGAACACGGTGGGGCACACGTACCATCGAAGGACTGGGATCGGCGGACGGCAACACCATTACCATCCTCTCTGGGAAAAGCTGCCCTGAAGCCGCTGACATTTTGTACCACGAAACATGGCACACACATCAACCCGAAGACATGCTGGCCAACGCCAAGGAACTGGAAGCCTACACCGTCACGGAAAGCTGGCTTATCCGCAAGGAATTGCCCGGAACCGCCGAATTCCGCATGGTTGATTCTTATGGAAACACAGTGCCTGATCCGGTGGCCATTCAGGAATTTATTGACCGCGAATACCCCGGCGGCACGTCAGACGCCCCGTCCATGGTGCCCCAAAGCTTTCAAGCTGATCCGCCAATGACCGAATTTTATGACTATGACAAAGGTGAATATGTGTGGTTGCCATCGAAAGAAGGCGACAGCTTGTATGGGCCTCAATTCACCGTGGGTGGCGGCGAAATTCCCGCAGACGAATTTTATTGTGAGTGATCGGATGACAGCCAAAAAGGCAAAATCATATGGACTATCCTGTCGACGCCTTTGCGGTCATCCATCCTTTGAGTGTGCAAGTGGAGCATCACGTGTCTGAAACAGTTGCCCTGAAATGTGGCGAGATATTTGTCGATGTGCCCAAAGGCCAAGCGCAGCAGTTTGCGGATGCTTTGGACACCTATCTGGCCGATGAAAAGAACACAGCCACGATCGACCCGTCTTTGCAGCGCTATGTTTTGTCGCCGCGCAAATTCGAATATCTGCCGGATCGCCAATTGATCCGCCACGGGGCGTGGCAGTTGCGCTGCTCGGGTCCGGGGCTGTTTCACTGGATGTTGCAACCTGTGCGCAAATTCATGTTTTCGGCTGATTTGGCTTATGTCAAAGACGACGATGTGTGGGGTGTGTACAAGTTGCGCACCACGCGTTTTCGCTAAGACGGCACAATCGCGGGCCAACCTTTTGGCGCTTTAGTGCCCGTTCAGCGCGGCCCAAATTCCAAAGGTGCCCACCAGAACCAAGCTGACGGCCCACACAAGATCAAGGTTGAACCAGGTCTTGGACAAAAACCGCAACCCAAGCCATTTGTAAATGACAACGGCAATGACCCCGCCCGCGACGGTCATGGCACCAGTGTGGGTCAACGCCACCACAAAGGCTGTCATTATGTTGGCTTGCATCAAGGTTTCGGCCGCCTGGTGTCCTGCGTCGGCGTCAATGCCGCAAATGCCAAGGAATAGTGGCACCAGCATCAATCCGGCCCCATGTGCGTTCGCCGCAATAAAAGACCACAGCGCCAGTCGGGCGGGATGAATACGTGCCAGAATTTTGGGATGACGGCGGTTGATCAGCAAATAGACCCCCATGGCAATCACCAAGGCCCCTGCCCCCACGCGCAGTTCAACCTGCCATTCTACCAAAAAGAACATCAGCGAAAAAGGCAGCAGAATTGCCAGCATCGCCAGAAAATGCCCAAGCGCCAAAAGCCCCAACGCTTTCGGCAAAGCGCTGCGTTTGCGTTCCATCAACGCGGCGGAGACGGCCAAAGGCCACCCCATGCCGGGGTTCAATCCGTGGTACAGTCCTGACAGGATGACGGCCCACCAAAGGGCCGCCACTGTGCTTATGTCACCCAGCACTTAGACCGATGGATAACAGAAACTGTCTGTGGAACAGTCGCCGCCCTCTAGCCGGATTTGGTGGCTGCGATAGCCTTTGGGGAAGTCGATGTAGAACTTTGGGTCCAGATGGAATCCGTTCTCATCGTTGTTGGCCATGACCATCTGACCACCTTCGTCGTCTGGATAAAACTGGTCGTCCCATGTGGAATAAAGCGAATTCGTCCAGTACACACGTTTGCCATCGCGGCTGACCTCGACCATTTGCGGACCATAGGCAAAGGGTTTGCCGTTGGGATGGTTTTCACCTTTGGCGATGCCGCCCAGTTCCACCTTGCCTGCAAGGACGGGGTTCATCGGGTCAGTGACGTCATATTGGTGCATTTCGCCCAGACCCCAGCAGGCGACATACAGATATTTGTCGTCCAGACTGAGGTCGATGTCGGTGACCAGCGGCGGCACAGCACCAAAGCCCTGCAACAAAGGCGGCAGGTTCGCGGGGTCTTCGGGACGCGGATCGATGGTGATGGTCTTCTTGGACTGCCATACCCCATCGTCATCCCGCCACCACGTGAAGATCGCGCCTTGCAGGTTGCTGGTGTCTACGACCACGCCGCAGAAGCCGTAAGTTTTGGTGGGATCATGGGCGGGGCGAATTTCCAACGCCATCTGGTAGTTTTCACCAAAGTCCATGGTCTGGATATTCTTGCGCGCACGCAGGTCCCAGAAATGGATGGAATGGCCGTATTTGTTGGACAGCAGGTCTTCGGGCACGACCCCGTTTTCAAACTGCGGCGGCAGACCCCATTCAGAGCTGACCATGTAATCTTGCGGCAGGTTCCACCAAAAATCATAGTGTTTGTCTTGCTTGCCGCGGTCCATTTCATAGCGGCCAATGATTTCGAAGGTCTCGCAATCCATGATGAAAATACCGGGAGGGCCGTCGGTGCCATCTTCACCGCCACCGCCAAGGGTCGAAACATAAATGCCTTCGGGACCGCAATGAATAGTGTGGGGGCGCGAATACCCCGTCTTCTCAAAGATTTCTTCGGGTTCGATGGTCTTGTGGATTTTCGCCTTCAAGGGTTCCTTGACATCGATGATGAAAATACGCGACGACCGGATGCCGGGCACGATCAGATAGCGGCGTTCTAGAAAGGCATGGCCTGTCAAAGGGGATAAAGACGACGAACAGGCGTTCCAGCCAAAGTGGTGAAATTCGTCCCCTTTTGTGGGTACAATCACCTGATGCACAATTTCGCCGTACGTGTCGCTGCCTTCACGCAAATCGACAACAGCGATTCCGTCGGACTGCGACCCATCGGGACTAAGCATCACGGTAAAGGCAAAGTTTTCAACAGGCGCTTGCATCGCAAGCTTTGGCGACGCGTGAAACGTCGGGTCTGGTCGTAAATTCATTTTGTCCTCCCAATTGACATGGCGCATCGTTTTTCGATGGTCGTCTTTTTGGGTCCCTTTGGACCAGTCCGCTCCTCGTGTAGATCACTCTGCCTAAGTCTGGATCAAAAACAAGAAATAAGTTCCACCTGAAGATGTCATGGCGGAACAGAATTCTAAACCATCGCCTGCAAATCAAAGATAGGCAGCAGCACTGCCAACACAATCACCAACACAAACGCACCAACCAGCATCATCAGCATCGGCTCTAGCAAAGCGGCGATGCGTTTGCGTTCGGTCGAAAGCCCGTTTTCCACCAGCATCGCGGCGCGTTCGGTCATGGGTGCTATGCGCACGGATGCTTCGCCAGCCATGATAAGCTGGCGGGCTACGGGGGGAACAATCGTTAAGTGTTCCAATGCTTTGGACAGGGTTTCGCCTTTGTGGATCGCATCCGACACTTGTGCGCCCTCAGATCGGAACTGGGCAATATCCAGCACATCAGAGGCGTTTTCAACAGCACTTGGAACGGTGTTCTTGCTGGCCAACACCAACGCAAGGGTGCGCAAATATTGCACAGCCGCAGACAGGCGCATGAAGTGGCCGACCATCGGCAACCGCAAAAACAAGCGGTCGCGGGATTGGCGCAAAGCGGGAACCGTGGCAGAGGCCACACCAAGGCCGACCAAGACTAAAGCAACGCACGCCAGTATCAAAAAGTTGTTCTGGATCCATGTGCTGGCTGCCAGAACGGTGCGGGTGATTTGCGGTAAGGGCCGCCCCGAAACCTCGAACATGGCCACGATTTCCGGGGCCACGTTCACCATCAAAATCCCACAGACCAAAAAGGACACGGCCGCCACAAATGCAGGATAGATCAGGGCAGTAGAAATCTGTGCCTTGTCGATGCTTTGGGCTTCCAGATAGTCGGCCAGTTCACCAAACACACCCGCCAAATTGCCTGCGACCTCGCCTGCGCGAACCGACGCCAGATAATAGGGGGCAAATCCCGCGCCGGACACGGTCAGCGCATCAGATAAAGTCGCCCCGTCCATTAGGGCAGCACGGGCTTTGGCAGCGACTGTATCAAGGGCGGGATGTCCCCCTTGGCGCACGGCCTCCAACGCGGCTTCTATAGGCATTTCGGCATCCATAAGCACTGCCATCTGACGGGTGAAAACGGCCTGAAGATCAGGGTTCAAAGCAGCACGGCGCCCTGTGGTAAAGCGTTGGCTTTTCTCCGAACGGGCGGTCAGTTCAGAGACAAACAACCCCTGCCCGCCCAACTGCGCAGAGGCTTGGCTTTCGGTTTCGGCCACAACGGTGCCTGCCTTGCGCTTGCCGTCTTCGGTAAAGGCAACATAGGCGAAAGCCTTCATGCCACGTCCCCCACCACGCGCAATGTCTCGGACAGGCTTGTGTGTCCGGCCGCGACCTGTTCCAGTCCTTGCCCGAACAGCGTTTCGCTTTCCTTCAGTGCCAAAGCGCGCATCTGGGTTTCATTTGCGCCTGCATCAATGGCGCCGCGCAACGCTTCGCCAACTTCGATCATCTCGAAAATACCAACGCGCCCCAAATATCCCGACGGGCCACATGTATCGCAGCCCACGGGTTCGTTCAGATGGGCGGGAACATCAATGCCGTGCCGTGTGAACAGGGCCGTTTCAGATGTGGTTAAAGCGCGCGGCGCTGTGCATTCGGAACACAATCGGCGCAACAGCCGCTGGGCCACAACGCCCCGCAAGGTCGCCGCAATCAGAAAATCATCCAGCCCCAAGTCGCGCAAACGTACCACCGCACCAACCGATCCATTTGCGTGCAGCGATGAAAATACCAAATGCCCCGTCAAAGCGGCCTGTGCGGCCACGCTGCCGGTTTCCGCGTCCCTGATTTCGCCAACCAAAATCACGTCGGGGTCCTGACGCAGCGTGGCGCGCAGCCCGTTGGCGAACGTCATGCCAATGTCCGCGTTGATCTGGCTTTGGCTGATGCCAGGCAAATCATATTCGATGGGGTCTTCGACGGTGACGATGTTGCGCTCGTCCCGGTTGGCGAGTTTCAACAGCGAATATAGCGTTGTGGTTTTGCCCGCGCCCGTGGGCCCAGTGGCCAGAATGATGCCGTTGGGCAGTGCCGACATGCGTTCCAACAGGGCCACTTGTCGGTCTGATAACCCAAGATCGGTCAGTTCCATCAAGCCGGCAGAGCGATCCAAAATCCGCAAAACGATGCGTTCGCCATAATTGCCGGGCAGTGAACTGACCCGCGTGTCAATCATCCGCCCCCCCATCGACAGCGGGATGCGCCCGTCTTGGGGCAGGCGCGTTTCTGCGATATCCAGCCCCGCCATAACCTTCAGGCGCGACACAACGCGGCGCACTGGCACGTCATTGCGATCCATGATCTTTTGCAAAAACCCGTCCACCCGCATACGCGCCCGCAATCCGCCCTCATAGGGTTCAATGTGCAAATCCGATGCACCAGAAGACACAGCACGCCGCAGCAATTGGTTCACAAGCTGAATGACAGGCGCATCGCTGCTGTCTTCCAGCAAATCAGGTTGGCGGTTGGGGCCTGCGGTCTCGGCCAGATCAAAGGATAAACCAGTATCAGAGGCATCGCTGCCCGCCTGATACACACGGTTCAATGCGGCTGTAAAATCCGTTTCGGTGCTATCCAGAACCGTCAGAGCCGCCCCAATGCCAGATGCGCGCCTTTGGGCTTCGCGCAGACCCATATCCGTGGCCGATGGCCCCACAATCAGTTGCGTGCCATCCAAAATCACCTGCTGGTCGCGGGCAAACGCAAAGGGCAGACGATCAATCGAAGCGGAGCCTGCTTGGGAGCGGAGGGTAGTTTCTGCTTTGGGCAAAGTCATCGACAAATCCGGCGTCAAAAGGTTGGTTCAAATCCGCCCCGTCAAAGGGCAACGCGCCCTGAGGCGTGCGCGGATACTGTCCACCATCCGGGGCCTTCAATGCAAGGCTTGCGCGTTTGGCTTCGCGTGCGGCTTCTTGGGTCAGGCGTTTGGCTTCTGCGTCGGTTTTGACCACGCGCGGGCGCAGCATCACCAGTAACACGCGTTGGTTCTGGTCTGACCGCTTACCCCGAAACAACCCCCCCAACACTGGCAAACGGCTGAGGCCCGGAACCTTTTGCGACACCGACCCCGACCCGTCTTCCAGCAAACCACCCAGCATAATGACATTACCGTCGCGCACCAGAACGGTGGTGGACAAGGCACGGCGCGCGGTGATTTCACCCCCCGCAGCCGAAGAATTGCTGGTCAGGCTCGAGACCTCTTGATTGATTTGCAGACGCACTGTGCGGTCCGCATTGATCTGGGGGGTCACGTTCAGGGTTAGGCCCACGTCTTGGCGTTCAATCGTCTGGAACGGGTTGTCTGGTTGGTTGCTTTCGCCCACTTGACTGAATGATCCGGTGACAAATGGCACGTTCTGCGCCACCACGATTTCGGCTTCTTCATTGTTCAGCGTCAGAATGGATGGTGTGGACAACAGGCGCGTCGAGGTGGTTGATGAAATGGCCGTCAAAAGCCCCGCTATGCCTTTGGCGCCGCTGCCCGCGCCCACAGCGATGGACCCGCCGCCGCCAGTCGATGGCACTTCATTCTTTAATACAGACGATACCAACCCAGTCAGGCTCGGTCGCCCTTCCAGCGCAAATTCGACACCGCCCACAACGGCATTGTTCAACACAGCCCCGAACTGCGCCGACAAATCTGCATAGCCGTCTACCGACATTTCGAAAATGACCGCCTCGACAAGAACTTGCGTCGGGCGCCGGTCCAGAAAATGCACAATCTTGGCGATGTCGGCCAAGCGTTCTTCGGGGGCGGTAATCAAAAGCGTGTTGGTTTGCGCTTCGGGCACGATGCGAACTTGCGCTTGGCCTTCCACGGGCACTTCGTTGTTGATGGCGCGCAAAACGACATCCGCCAATGTCGTTGCATCGGCATAGTTCAACTGGATTGCAGTAGAGGTGACGTTGTTGCGCTGGGTGTCCAAACGGGACGCCAGAATACGCAGCCGTTGACGCAGATCATCGGGGCCAGACACCACAAGCGCGTTAGACCTGCGGTCAACGGACACGGCAGCCCCATCGGGGATAATGTCCATGGACTGAATGACTTGCAGCACCTCGCCTGCATTGGCATTGCGCAAACGGATCATTTCAATCGGCTTTTCGCGGGGCTTATCAAGACGTCGTACAAGGGCTGCGATACGGGCGTGGTTTTGGCCACGATCCGACAGGATCAACAGCTTTGAGCCAGGCACAGGGGTCAACACAGCTTCGGCAGGCAAAAGCGGGCGAATGACGTCGATGATTTCGGTCAAAGGCACGTTTTGCACTTCTATGATGCGGGTCTCAAACCCGGCTTGGGTGATGTCGACGTCACCTGTGGCCAGTTCGCGGGCCACATTCATGGGCACGATGCGCGTGACGCTGCCGCCCTCTACAACCGTTAGGCGGTTGATTTCCAACACGCTTAAAAACACCTCGTACAGTTCGTCAGCGGTTAGCGTTTCAGCGGACAAGACCGTGACTGTGCCGCGCACACCGGAATCCAGCACAAAGCTGCGGCCTGTCGCTTCCGACACGATTTCAACGAAGTTGCCAAGATCTGCGTCACGCAAATTCAGCCGCACTTGCGCCGATGCAGGCGCGGTAGAAAGGGCCAGAAAAACGGCCTGTGACACAAGCAAAACAAAGGCCAGAAATGTGGCCCGTAGGGTAAATGTATAAGTCATGACTGCTCTCTGCCTGCCTGTCAGGTGACGGTTCTTGTGCCGCACGTCTGACTGATTGCCATGTTATTTTTGTCTATAGTAACGCATCACGCCACTTTTCGCATCATAAAATGCCAAAAAGCGCAGGCTGTGGCCGTGCTGCCATCTTCAACCCTCGGTCGCGAACCCAAGCAAGATTAGCTCTTCGCCGCCATTGTCGATCCAAAGGCCCGCTTCGTCGATTTTGCGCACGGTGACGCCTTGGGCCAAATCATCGCCCACACGCACCACCTGATCACCTGTCGGATGTGACACCATACCCCACACGCTGCGTCCGGCACGAACGACGCCCTTCAAGGCATATCCAAGCGCTTCAATGGGCGGGCCAGTCGGAGCGGGTGCGGCTTGTTCATCTGTGATTTCAGTGGGTTGAGGTTCCTGATACAGAGTTGGTGCTTGCAATTCCCCAAAAACAGACGCCCACCGAAAAGACAGGTCCTGACGGGTCGCTGTTGCAGGTTCCGCCAGCGCTGCGTTGGCTGCTGTCACGCCTTTGGATTGGGCGGGTGACGTGGTTAAAGCAAGATGCAATTTTTGCCCCGCAACCGCGGCTGCCGCCAAAGCGACCAGTGTCATAATCGCAGCAATCAGCCGCATAATGCTGTCTCCGCACCCATCTTCCTTGTGCAATTGTGGACGAAACGGTGTCTGCATGGTAGGGGTTGGGTAATAAAATAATAAAATTCGAGCAGGTAAATGCAGGTTTTCACATGTCTTCGGGTTGGCTTTGCCAGTCTGTCTGTTTTGGCGCTTGTCAGTTGTGACGAAGGCGCAATTTTTGGTCAGGGCAATTTTCAGGCCCAATATTCCGGTGCCCGCGACGCATTGGAAAAAGGGCGCTACGATCAGGCCTCAAAGGCGTACACGCGCCTTTTGCCCGTCTCAGGGTCGTTGGCCCCCCGCATCCGGCTTGAACTGGCCCACAGTTATTTGCGCGGTGGTAATTTTGCGGCGGCCGCAAAAGAAGCCCGCGGCCTGTCCAGCAGCCAATCCGGTGACGCACGGGCCGCAGCCTTGACGGTACAGGCGACTGCAGACCACGAACTGGGGTTGA
Organism: Ascidiaceihabitans donghaensis; assembly: GCF_900302465.1. Lineage (NCBI taxonomy): Bacteria > Pseudomonadati > Pseudomonadota > Alphaproteobacteria > Rhodobacterales > Paracoccaceae > Ascidiaceihabitans > Ascidiaceihabitans donghaensis. Next base: position 21,008 of record NZ_OMOR01000003.1, read on the forward strand.
AAGCTCTGGCAAAGGGCGACACAAAAACCGGCAAGCAGTTGCTGCGCCAAGCGGACAAAGCGATGGCTTCGGTGCTTAAATCACATCCAAAGATGGATCCCCTTGGTGCTTTGGCCGGTCGACGCGCCAGCATTGCTGTGCGCCTCAAGGCTTTGTAAAGTTTAAGCGTCTGAGGGTGTCAGCACCAGACTGGCGCTGACCTTGCCCGGCGCGTCAAGCGCTTCAAACCGGAAACTCGTCAGATCATAGCCCCAGTCGGTTTCATTGTCTGACAGCCAATTGGCCAATTGCGTGAACGTCACCGTGTCGAAACGCAATTCGATCACGCCTTCGTCGCGCACCCCCAAATCGCTAATGAAGGGACGCAGGCCAGCGTCGATCAGGCGCTCTTCGATGCCGCTGGACCCGATAGGGGCTTTGGGTGTGGTGTCCTTTACAGGGCCAAGCGCTGCCGCGTCCACAGCACGGGTCGCCACCCAGATGTGCAATGCAGCCGTGCGCGCTTCGGCCTCTTTTGCGGCCTCTTTTGCGTCATGAAGGGGCAACAAAACCCCGAACGCGATAGCCAACGGCACCACGACCAACCCCAGAACGGCCAGAATCCGGCGTTCGCTGTGGGTGCGTTTCAACAAAAATTCGATCATGAGGCCACCGCTGTCACACGCAGTTCGCTGCGCACACCGCTTGTGGTGTCGCTGACGCGCGATTCAATCACGTCTACGTTCAGATCGGCCGCGCGCAGTGCATCCGCCAATTGATCAGAGGCTGCAAAATCCGCCACCCGCAGCACCAAGATCACTTCGCGCGGCGTGGCTGAGGTCACGGCCTCGATTGTGGCGGATTGATCGGCAATCACTGTGCTGGCGCGGGCAAACAACGTCAAAGCGGTGATTTGGGATTGCCCCTGCCCTGCCGCAACCTGTGCGTTCACGATGGCACGGCTGACTTGACTGCGTACATCAAGGATCGGGCCGTTTGGAACGAAATGAGTGCGCACCAACGCGCGGGTTTCAGCGGCCAAAGCTGCGGAGCGGGCTTCAATCGTGCGTGTTTCAATGATCTGTGCCGCAGCCCAAACAGCAGCGGCCACCCCCCCGATCAATGCAGGCCACCGCCATGGCAATACCTTGCGCCGCAGTCGCACACGCGCTTGCCGCGGATCACGACGCAAATCAAAGCTGATTTCACTGTGGCTTAGGGATTTCAGGCCCGTCTGATCATCTGACACGGCGATGTCTTCATCTGCCAACACAGTTTCGATCGCCGGCACATCCGGCCCAACGCGCACCATCTTTTCGGGGCGACTGTTGCGCAATTTGCGCCGTAGCATGGCACAGGCCACATCAACATTTGCACTGAACCCGTCGTGTGGCCCAAAGCGCACCGCGACGCCGTCTGTACTGGCGGCAAAGCTCCAGACTCCATCAGCTGTCGGCAGAGCCAGATAATCAGGCAGCACGGCCTTGCACGATTGTCCCAACTTGCGCCACCCGGCCAAAGATGCGGCGTCGGCCAGCAACACGTGAGACCACGTTTCCTTGTCCTTAAGACCATGGAACGGGCGGATTTCGACAGCTTTGTCGTCTAGCCCCATCCGGTCCAAAACTTGCCTGCGCGCCACTTGTTCACGTGCTTCGCCGCGCAAACCCGATGGCAAGTCCAGTGGCAGCACCGGCACCAAAGCCCCCGGCACCAAAGCGACTTGGCGGGACTTGGGCGCTGTGTCTGCGTTTAGGTCAACGAAGCTTGCGCCAAAAATGGATGTGGATGGGCGCGTCACGTGGAAGCGGGCCTTTCAAAGGGTGTCGCGCAAAGATGCCGCCCCACGCAAGGTTTAGCAATGGGGTCTGACTTGGATATCATCATGGATATGTGCTGACGCGGTAAGTCACGATTGCGCCCAAAGGCAAAGACTGGCGAAACATCACAGCTTTGCGGCTGCCGCTGTGGTCGTTCAATGCCGCCGTCGCTTCCATTTCGAACCAGTCCGACGCCACATCAAAGCGCCCCCTGTCAAAGGTTTCACCCAATCCGGCGCCTTGGGCGGCTTCGATTGCCTCCAAGAACGCATCGGCTGATGGAAACGGGTCCAATTTTCTGCCTGCAAGCACTGCGTTTACGACGCTTGGTTTCGTGTCGGGGAAAAAACCGCGCACCACAGTCGCAGAGGCCGTGTTGATATTCAAAGGCAAAGCCCCTGTCAGCGCTGTGATATAAGGCCTTAACCGGTCCAGCTGTGCGCCATCTATGCCCGGCATTCCGTTTAATTGGTCGATATGCAAAAGAGCTCCGCCCACAGGGTCTATCGGTGGCGTCAATTGCGCGAAAGCGCTGCGTGCGCCCTGTCCACCGGGCTCCATAAAGGCAAGGATCGCGGTGACCGTTTGATCCGACACCCCAAGGCGCTGCACCAGATCATCGAATGCAGTTTTGGCGGCAGTGTCTTCGGCGTTCGTCAACCAATTAAGGTTAAAACGCCCCTGCATGTCATGCACACTGCCACGCACGGTGCCGCGGTCCAACGGCACCGATTGCACGTCTTGCGCCCACCCTTCGCCCAGATGGTCGGTGCCGGCTGCAGATGCGTCACGGTTCAATGTCTGACGGGCCAATGCCTCAAATGCATCAAGATAGGCTGTCAATTGGTCGGCGGTTTGGGCTGCATGGATTTGTGCGCGCCCTGTCTCAGACCGTGACAACAAGAAAACGGCTGCTGCGGCCATGGCAGCCACCAGAACCAATGCGTTGACCAAGACAAATCCGCGATCACGGTTCATTGCAGCGTCTCCACCAATCGAATGGCACCGTGGTGCTTGGTGTCTACCGTGATCTCTATGGCGCGGGGCAATGTGTCCGAATAGACTTCGGGCGCGCCGCCAGTCTGATCCCCATCCGCCAAGGGTGGCGCGAAAGACCCGTTGGGGTTGGCCCATCCGTCGCGCCACCCCAAGCCAGACCAATAGCTGCGAAAGCGCAGGTCTGTGACGTCTTGAAGAACAGCAATTTGCGGCATCAGTGCCGATGTTTTGGCCGGGTTCAACACGGACCACACTTGTCGGTGCAAAGTGCCCGTGGCTTTGTCCAACTGCCACTGGCTGCGCTGGGTACTGCTGGTTGTTCCGGTGGCGCCGAACCCCGGCTGTCCACCCAAAGACATCGCAAATCCGGAGGCGTCGGTTGTCAGCGCAGACAGGGGCGTGGCCCGTTCCGGTGGAAAGAACAGCATTGGCACAACAGCATCCATATCGTGGCGCAGCATCGCAAGGCCCGCGCCCAGTTCTGACGCCGCGTCGCCCGTACGCACAAGTTGATCGCGGCTGCGCAAAAGCCCTGTCAGGCTTTGCAACCCCATGACTGCGACCAGAGCGAACACGGCCATGGCCACCACCAGTTCCATCAAGCTAAGACCTTGATCGCGGCGGTGTCTCATCCCCCTGTCCCATCAGGCAAATACACCACAAGGGCAGCCCCCGGCCCGCGCCCGGATTGTGCGATAATTGTCACCTCACGCAGCCCACTCGCTGTTGCTTTGGATGTGCGGCGCAGATCAAAGCGCGTGCCGTTCAAAGTGATAAAGTCCGGCAAAACCGCAGCATGTCCCAACAGGTGCAGTTCCTCGGCGCGGTTGCGTACGGCGACCTGCGCCAGAACACGATCCTGCGCCCCGCCAATCGACACACGCGCTTGATCCGATGCGCGAATGGCCGCCAATGCCCCGATGGACAGTACAAGCACCGCAATCGCCAGCTCAAGCAAAGTCAGCCCTGTGTCACGTCTCATCTTGTGCATGACAGCCCCGTCCAGCCATCGCTTTGACACGACACGCCATCGTCAAAGGTAATCGCGAATGGTGTGGTTTGCCCGTTGGCCAGCATGATGATGTCAGGGGCCCCGGTTTGCGGTCTGATGCTGCGCAAAGACACGCGGGATTTCCAATTGCGCGGGGTACCTTTTGCCCAGCCTTCAGGGGTGGTTTTGGCGGTGCTGATTGCGCTTTGGGTGACAAACAACCCGCGACTTTGCCGGCTTTGAATGGCAAGGGCACGGGCTGTATCGAATTGTGTGCGAAACCAAGCCAGATCGGTCGTACCTTGCTGCGAAGTGGTTGCGATCCCTGCCCCGACAGCCAAAACAGCCAGAATAGCAACCACAACCAGAAGCTCCACCAAGGTGATGCCCGTTTGGTGTGTCGTGTTTTTTGTGGCGGGTTCTAATTCACCGCCCATGATCCGATGTCAGCATCCGCACCGCTGCCCCCCTCGACCCCGTCAGCGCCATAGCTAAAAACATCAAAGTCTTTGCTGAACACGCCTGGCGTCAGATATTGATAGGGTTGGCCCCACGGATCAACAGGCAAACGATCCATATAGCCGCTAGTTGCCCAATTGGCCGGGGCAGGATCCGTGGCCGGTTGAGTGACCAAGGCTTGCAAACCCTGTTCTGTTGACGGGAACGTCAGGTTGTCCAGCTTGTAAAGCTTCACAGCACTGGCAATGGCTGCGATGTCGGATTGGGCGCGTGCGGCGCGTGCCTGATCGGGGCGGTCGATCACCCGCGGTACGATCACAAGCGCAAGGATCGACAAGATCACGACCACAACCATAAGTTCCAAAAGGGAAAATCCCGCATCACGCGCGGCGTCGGATTTGCAATGTTTGCGCTGTTTCAACATCATGTCGCCCTTTATATCCCGCACATGATAGGATCGCTTTTACGACGTTGTCCATGCGCCGCAGTCAGAAAGATGCGGGGTTTGGCACCTCTTTTGCGTGATTGCATAATCCAAGGTTGAAGTTGCAGAATATGACATCTTTTTCAGTCTTTCTTTTGTGCATAAGCCCCTGTGTCGGATCGTTCCTTGCCCTTTTGGTAGACCGGCTGCCACGAGACGAAGACGTGATCCGCACCCCGTCTGCCTGTCGCAGTTGCCGCACACGGTTGGGCTGGGCGGACCTAATCCCTATGCTGTCTTTTGTTTTGTCGCGCGGACGGTGCCGCCGATGTGGCGCGGTTATTCCACCTTGGGTGCTTTATGCCGAAATCTTGGCGATGGGCGCAGGGGTTTTGGCCATCAGCGCAGGCGGCAGCCCGCTGGAAATCACTTTAACCGCCGTGATGCTTTGGGCCCTCATCGCCTTGGCGTTAACAGACCTGTTGTGGTTGCGTCTGCCTGATGCTTTGACCTTGACCTTGGCTTTGGCGACTTTCGGGCTGGCCGCCTTGCCTATTGGCATTGGTCTGGCGCCAGCATTCTGGGGCGCTGTTTTCGGCGCGGGCAGTTTTTGGGCAGTACGTGTCGCTTACAAAAAACTGCGGGGGCGCGACGGATTGGGGCTTGGCGATGTGAAGCTGATGGTGGGGCTTGGGGCGCTGGCTGGCCCTTATGAATTGCCAGTGTTGGTCTTGGTCGGGGCAGTGATCGGGTTGGGGCTGGCCCTGTGGCAGCGCAAATTGGACGCGCACCATCCGGTGCCATTCGGGGCCGCTTTATGTTGTGCAGGGGCGTTGATATGGCTGTTCTTCTTGGCTTGACGCGACCCTTCACCTGACTATCGTCGCAGCTATTGATTTAAGGATATCTGCCCTGATGTTTCGCCCCCTTTGCCTTGCTATTTTCCTGTTGATCAGCCCTGCCGTGGCTCAAGACGGGTCCCAAACCGGGACCCCGCCCGACATGGCACAGGTTGAACAGGCCTGGGCGCGGGGCGATTTCGTGTTTGTGCGCAAAGGTCTGGCGTATCTGGCCCAGGAAAACGGCAGTGCTCTGGCGCAATATCGGTATGGGCGTGTGTTGCTGGAAGGCCGCGGGGGGCCAGCCGATCCGGAAAACGCAAAGCTTTGGTTGGAAAAAGCCGTGGCGCAGAACAACACGGATGCCGCGACGCTTTTGGGGCAAATCCTGCTGACGCGCGGGCCGGCACGTGATGCCACCCGCGCCGCCACTTTGTTCGAGGCCGCAGCGGCCCGCGGAAAGACGCAAGCGCAGTATTTTCTGGGGCGGCTTTATGCAGAAGGCGATGGCGTGCCGCAGGATGCGACAACCGCCTTTAACTGGTTTTTGGCGGCTGCCGAAGATGGCAACAAAGACGCCCAATATGCATTAAGCCAAGCCTATGCCGAAGGGCGCGGGGTGGCACAAAGTGCCCCTGACGCTTTGCGCTGGCTGGAAGAAGCAGCCAGCAACGGCGTGCCTGAAGCCCAGTACAATCTTGCTGTTGCATATGACACAGGGCGCGGGGCAAACAAATCCGCCACAGCGGCTTTGGACAACTATCGCCGTGCAGCCGAAGCGGGCCATGTGCTGGCGCAACGGGCGTTGGGCACCAAATACTTGCAAGGCACACAAGATTTCGATCCCGACCCCACAGAGGCATTGCGTTGGCTTCAGGCCGCCGCACAAGCAGGTGATCCCGGTGCGATGTCGAATTTGGGGTTTGGATACACACAAGGCACCGTCTTGCCGCGCGACGACGCCTTGGCGGCGCAGTGGTATCAACGTGCCTCTGACCGCGGTTTGGCGCGGGCGACATTGGCACTTGCGCGCATGGTAGAAACCGGGCGTGGAGTGCAGGCAGATCCCGCGGCCTCTTTTGCTTTGTACCAGCTGGCTGTCGAACAAGGATCGACATTGGCCGCGCAACTGTTGGGCCAACGCACACTGGCAGGCGATTTCGATGCGACGCTTGCGCCACATGACGCTGTTGGGTGGGTTGCGGTTTTGCTGGACGGTGACCAATCAGACGCGGCACAGGTCTGGCTGACCACACAAGCCGATGCAGGTGTGCGCCCTGCGCAGGCGGCGTTGGGCCAGTGGCTGCTGACACAAGAAAGCCGTGCCACGGACGCCATCCGTTGGCTGGAACTCGCAGCTTTGGCAGGTCACGTGCCATCGCAATACCGGTTGGGCGACGCCTATAGCACCGGTGCCGGTGCCCCCCTGGATTATGTGCAGGCCCATGCGTGGATGAACATCGCAGCGGCCAGCGGCCACATCAAAGCAAGCGAAACCCGCAGCCTTCTGAACGATCTGATGACACCAGATAATGTGGCAAAGGCCCAAACGATTGCGCGGACGTTTTTTGAACGTGCGGATGCACAGGTGCCCCAGACAGCGCAGACAGTCACACAAAGCGACACCAAATGAAGCAAACTGTTCTGGCCATAACTTTGGCTTTTGGGCTGGGGCTTGGATTTGGCGCACAGGCCCAAGAGACCGAATACGCCCTTGGCCTGCAATACCACTCTGGCGAGGGGGTGGTGCAAAACTATGCGGCCGCCGCGCGCTATTTCGAACAGGCCGCAAGCCTTGGCTTCGCCCCTGCCCAGAATTTTCTGGGCCGCTATCTGTTTGAAGGCTTGGGTGTACCGCAAGACACAGTGGCCGCCCTTCAGTATCTGGAACAAGCAGCCGCAGGTGGCGATCCACAGTATATTTTTGATCTCGCAAAAATTCTGGAACTGGATGATGCGTCCGTGGTGCGCGCGGCGCAGCTGTATGAAACCGCCACAGACCTTGGCCACCTTGAAGCGGCTGTGCATCTTGGGGTGCTGTTCCAAGAAGGACGCGGTGTTGCCCAGGATCTGATCAAAGCCCGCACCCTTTACGAAGGTCCTGCCCGCCAAGGCAACCCACGGGCTTTGAACAATTTGGGGCTGCTGTATGTGCGCGGCACAGGGGTGCCGCAAGATTATGAAAAAGCCGTAGAATTCTTTAAAGCGGCGGCTGATCAGGGGCTGAAGACGGCCATGACCAACCTTGGGGTCATGTATGAAAACGGATACGGAGTGCCCATAGACGAAGCGCAAGCCGCAGCCTTGTACCGTGCGGGCGGACGCGGGACCGAGGCCGTCGACACCGTGCCTTTCGTCTACGACACACGGCTGAAACCCGTCACGCAGAATACCGATGCGCTGGATCTGTTGCGCCGCGCGGCAGATGCGGGTGAACCTGTTGCGCAGTTTCAGTTGGGTTGGGTGTTGGTGCAGAACGCCGACACGTCGTTTGATACCTTCAAACGCGCAGCGCGTTTGTTTGAAAGCGGGGCCAAAGCCGGGCATGGGCCTTCCATGATTAACTTGGCCGGTATGTACTTGCGCGCCGAGGGCCTGCCACAAGACTATGTACTGGCACAGATGTGGGTTTTGTTGGCGCGATCACATGGCGCAGATGTGCCTGCCAATCTTGGCGATGCGCTGAATCAAAAAATGACACCTGAACAGGTGAACATGGCCCAGTCACTGGCCAGCACATTTTTCAACCAAGACTAGAAAGTGCGTGTTGCCAGTGGCTTATCCACCTTTTTGGATTTGATTGCATGATCAAATTTCAAAAGGTTGGCACAAAGAACAGTTTGCCTCAAAAACAAAAATTGTGCTATTGTTATCTGTGTTTCAAACGCCGTTGTGCGTGTGGTATTTTATGTTTTGATTTAGCGGCCGCCAGTGGAGGCGACATATGAAGACAAAATTGATCAGTTTCGGACTGGCGCTTGGCATGGCCGCTTCGGTGGCGATTGCAAAAGAAACGCCAAAACCTGTGCAACAGCACAATTCAAATGCGGTCTGGTTCGAAAACTGGACGGGCCTGACCAACACATCAATGATCATTCAGGCCCCGGACGGCGCTGTAACGACCATTTTCGCAAAATCGGGCACACCGGTGTTCCAACTGAATGGCGACCAAGTTCAAGACGGAATTTACCGTTACGAATTGTCGGCAGCCACGGAAAACACGGTTAAGATCGTGAACAAACAAAACAATGGACGCGGTGACGCAAGCAAAGACAGCTTGGCCGAAGCCTACCGTCTGAACGGCCATTTTACGGTGTACCGTGGCGTGATTGTGACGCCGAAAGACGTCAAAGAAGAATAACATTGCAAGGTCGTCGTGGGTGGCGCTGATGCATTTCAAAAAAGACCTTTAGGGGGACAAGATGACAAACTATTCCAAAAAACTGCGCCTTAGCACGGCTTTGACAACCGGGGCGTTGGTATTGATGGCCAACACCAGTTTTGCTGACAACGTGATCGTTGACGATTTGATCGTTCAAGGATCGGCGTGTATCGGCATCGACTGCAACAATGGCGAAAGCTTCGGTTTTGATACGCTGCGGCTTAAGGAAAACAACTTGCGCATCCGCGCAGACGATACATCAGTCTCGGCCAGCTTCCCCTCCACCGATTGGCAGCTGACATTTAACGATTCAAGCAATGGCGGCGCCAACAAATTCTCCGTTGAAGATCTGACGGCAAGCCGTGTGCCGTTCACTATCGAAGGCAGCGCTCCGACCGATTCCGTATACATCGAGGATGGTGGTCGCGTGGGCTTTGGCACCAACACACCAGTCGTTAACCTTCACGTTAAAGAGGGCAACACACCAACATTACGCTTGGAACAAGACGGGTCCAGCGGGTTCACGCCCCAGATTTGGGACATGGCAGGCAACGAAGCGAACTTCTTTATTCGCGACGCAACAAACAGCAGCAAACTGCCGCTGCGCATCCAGCCAAATTCAGCTGATGCGTCGATTATGATTACCTCGAATAATCGCGTGGGCTTTGGCACCACATCGCCAAATGCGGCTTTGCACTTGCGCCGCACTGACGGCACAGCAGGGTTTCTTGTTGAAGAAGCTGATTCTTCAGTAAGCAACCGTACCTTGATGCAACTGTCCAACAACGGCGGCGTATTTTTCAGCTTGAAAGACAGCTCACAAGCATCTGGCGGCAACTGGAATATCCAGAACAATTCTACCGAATTGCGGTTCTCTAACAACCTTGTTTCAGGTCTGGAAATGAAGCTGGACACCAGCGGAAACCTGACCTTGCTGGGCGGCTTGGTGACAGGCACGTCCGGGATTTGTGACGCTGGCACGCCGTGTGACGCGGTCTTTGATCCCGATGTTTACACTGTCCCTACCATCGAAGCCCATGCGGAACAAATGTGGGCAAACAAGCACTTGCCTGCTGTTGGTCCAACCCTTCCCGACCAGCCTTTGGACGTGACGACAAAGATGCTGCGTATGCTGAACGAGCTTGAGCACGCGCACATCTTTATCCAACAACTCAACGCCGAGATTGGCGTGTTGGAAGCGCGTCTGAACGAGATGGAAGCCGACGAAGGCTAAGCCCAAAGGTCTTTGACTTTGCAAGGCCCCGGACGCATTTTGTGACCGGGGCCTTGTTTGTTTTCAACCAAAGAATTGGCCGCATCTTGAGGGATTTTCGTGTCTGACGTGACCGTATCGCACCATGCGAAACCAGGATTAATACATCCGGGCCAAGGGCTCCGCTTTGCGTTAGCGGTGTTGATCGTTGTTGTGTTGGCCTATCTTTTCTGGACTGGATCGCGTTATCCCGCATTGGATGAAAAGGCGATGATGTCAGGGGCTATCCAGCTCGAAGACCCGCTGGGATTTGAGGCGTGGTTCACCCTGACCCCCGACATGACCCTGTTCGAGCGGGTCTTTTTCAGCACCCTCAACTGGATCAACACCAACAAAAAAGGCATGAGCTTTGGCATCCTGTTTGCCGCAGCCTTCCTGACAGTGGTGCCGTTTCTGACAACCCGGTCATTTCGCAACAGCTTTGCCAATGCAGCCCTTGGACTGGTGATCGGCACCCCTCTTGGCGTTTGTGTCAACTGCGCAGCCCCGATTGCACGCGGCATGTATTCCGCAGGGTTGCGGGCTGAAACGACACTGGCCGCAATGATCGCATCGCCCACATTGAACATCGTTGTGTTAACGATGCTGTTTTCCCTGTTGCCGTTCTATATGGCCGTGACCAAAATCGCCCTAAGCCTATTTGTCATCCTGATCGCCGTGCCATTGATCTGCCGTATATTGCCACAGATTGAATTGCCCGCGGACGAAGTCATCTGCCCCCTTCCGGCACCTTTGCAGGCAGGGGCACAAACTGGGGTACGTCCGCGCCCAGACACGCTTTGGACGGCCTTTGTGGCAGTTGCCAAAAGCTATGTTTCGAACCTTTGGTACATTGCCAGAATGACAGTGCCCTTGATGGTGCTGGCGGGTTTCTTGGGGGCGCTGACCGCCACCCTTTTGCCCCCCTCCCTGATCACCGGCATCGGGTTTTCTGTAATAGTGCTGGTTCTGGTCGCTGGTGTCGGGCTATTCTTGCCCGCCCCCATCGCCTTTGACGTGGTCCTGTGTGGCGTCTTGATCAGCGCAGGACTGGCCCATGGATATGTGATGGCCTTGCTGTTCACGCTTGGCACGTTTTCAATCTATTCGTTTTTTATCGTGCGGCAGTCTGTCGGTCTGAAGGCTGCGACCTATTTGTCAGGCGTCGTCTGTGCCTTGGGTATTGCGGCGGGGGCGGGGGCGCAGGGGTATTACAATTGGCAATCCCAGCGCGCCCTGGATCTTTTGCTGCAAGGCAACGCACAGCCTGAGCCGGTATTTTGGGGCGCACATGCCAGCGAAGCGTACCCTTGGACCGCATCTGATGATATTACCGTGACCGCGCAGCCACTGGCCCCTGTGTCCGCCCCGGCCACCACGCCGTTCACCCGCGCAGAAGCGCGTACAATAGGCATTCACAAGCCTTTGGAATTTTCCATGCGCGATATGTGGCCACCCTTTTGGGAAGGGCGCAGTGTGGCATCGGGTGATTTCGACCGCGACGGCGATTTGGATCTGGTGATCGCCTCGACCCAAGCGGGGGTGTATCTGTCTACGAACACAGGCGACGGGCAGTTTGCACCTGTTGATCTGGGTGAATTCACGGCTTTGCGGGACATGCTTATTTTTAACGCTGTTTTGGTGGATATCGACAATGACGGCTGGCTTGATTTGTTTCTGGCAACCTATTTGACGGGCAATTTCATCGTACCAAACACACAAGGGCGGTTCGATTTTGCGGCGATGCGCCCCGTGAAAAACCGTGACGATGCAGTGATGACAATGGCCCTTAGCTTTGCTGATGTGGACCGCGACGGTGATTTGGACGCGGCCTTGGGCAATTGGGCGGCTGGTTGGTATCGTCGCATCCCCGGCGAGGAATCCCGCAACCGCGTGATCTGGAACAACGGCGCACTGTCTGGCGACGCCTTCACCGATTTGCCCGGCATCCCCGGCGAAACACTCAGCATTCTGTTCACAGATTTTGACGCCAACGGCACAGCGGACCTGATCGTGGGCAACGATTTTGAAATCCCCGATTATTTCTACAAAGGCGACGGGGCGGGCGCGTTGGATATGGTTGTGGCAGACGACGCCTTGATCCCGCACACCACCGACACCACTATGGCCGTAAAAACCGCCGACCTGATGAACAACGGCCATCCCGACATTTATCTTGCACAGATTGCAGGACGATCTTCGGGAGTGTCCGAAACGCTGAAAATGCAGCCTTTGGCGCAGTATTGCGACGGCGTCGACCATGCCGAAGACAAAGCCAAATGTCTTGAAAACATGGCCATCAAAGGCTGGTACAAATCGGGCAACAACTTTGACCCGACATATGCTGCGCGTTGCCAGACGCTGTCAGGCGTCAACAAAGACCAATGCCGCGCGATGCTGGTCAAGGACCTCGCCATCCAAAAACGTGACCCTAATGTGTGCAAGCTGATCCCTGTGGGCCAACCCGTGGCGCAAGCCTATTGTGCGCTGCATTTCAAACCCTCCCGCACGCCAACGGCTTTGGAAATTGCGCTGACGCATTTGCAAATCCGGCGATCCAACGTGCTTTTAACGTGGCAAGGCTCCGCGTTCGAGGATCAGGCCGAACCGCGCGGACTGGATGTCGGCGGCTGGAGCTGGGACACCAAGATTGCCGATTTTGATCATGACGGATGGCAAGACGTCTATATCGTGAACGGCACATGGGTCCCCAACGAGGTGTCCCCCTCAAACCTGTTTTTCCACAACACGGGTGGCACATTTGTCGAAGCATCAGGGCCGTTTGGGCTGGAAGATTACATGATGACCGCAGCCGCCACACGCTTTGACATGGACAATGATGGAGATCTGGACATGATCACCCATACGGTAAACGGCCCCATCACAGTTTTCACCAACAACACACAGACACGTGGCATTGTTTTTGATCTACAGGATTTGCAAGGCAATCGCGACGGTATCGGAGCCGTGGTGAAACTACATGACGCAAGCGGGCGCATTCAACGCCGCGAGGTTCAGTTGGGCGGTGGTTTTATGTCCTTCGACGCGCCCCGCGTTCACTTTGGGTTGGGGGATGAAACCCATGCCACGAAGGTCGATGTGCATTGGGCCACTGGCGAGGCCAGCACGATCGAAGGGCGATTGGAGATCGGTCAAAAATACACCATCACACGCCACCCGGCACAATAACATCCGCCACGGCCACGCCACCGTTTAGATATCGTCGAATGTGCCCGCTTCATCGCGGATCATAAGGCGCAGCGCCTCGTTCAGACTGTCGTGCTGGTCTGCGGTTAATTTGTTCAGGAAATGATCCTGATTGGCCTGCACCAGCGGCCAACAGGTCGCGACTTTTTGCTTTCCGCGGGCTGTAACCATGATTTGGCGGGCGCGACCGTCCTCATGGTTCAAGCGGCGTTCGATCAGCCCGTCTTTTGTCATAGCCTTAAGCAACCGCGACATCGCGGGACGTGTAATTCCGATGTTGTCGGCCAATTCCGAAGGCGTGTTCAGATGCTCCATCTCGACGCTGGCCAGCACACACCATTTCAAACGGGTCAAACCATGTGCCGCCAAATCCGCCCCAAGGCGGCTTTGCATGATACGCGACAAACGGCTGAGTTTGAAACCAAGTCGATTCTGGAGCTGGTAAGTCATGCGCATGGGTCCAAATCTGAAAGAGCAGGCAACGTCATGCCAATATGCACAAGATGAGGCGGCGAAAACAGGCAGTTTTGCAGGTACATTCAATTTGATTGCTTATGATAACTATTTACGTTTGCAATCTTCCTGTTAAACCTGAGGCCATGACATCTCGTTTTTTTTCTGACAAAGACCGTCCGGTCCATATGGGCCCCTATCCCACCGAACGCTTGGCCCGTCGTGCGACGGCACCGGACTTGTCCGCCGTGCCCCCGATTCAACAGCTTCGCTTTGACGCCCCCGACAATACATCGTCCATCATCAACGCGATGCGCGAACATCAGGCCATGCTGGACGCCATCCGCGATGGCCTGATCAACGGGGCAATCGCTGAAACGCCCCACGACCGCAAGACGCGCGCCAACCACCTGAAGGCATTTGGATATTTCGCAGATGCCGCTGACGTGGGCGTCTGTACATTGCCAACCGATGCGCTGTTGCGCAGGCCATTCATCAACCTCGACGTCGGTCGCTTGGCCGAGGACCTGAAAACGCGCCAAACCAAAACACTGGCCGCCGGCATCGACATGATAATGGCCGACCTGAAAGAATCCATCGCAGCAAGCCCAACTGATATTGGGGCACACACCCATGCGCTTGTGTTTTTGTACGAAAACCCGCGCGATCCCCATAAAGACGAAGAAGGCACCGCATGGATAAAGGACGCGCAAGCGCACCGTGCAGGGTTGTTGGCCGCGGAAACCGCCGTAGTGCTTGCCAATTACCTCCGGCTTTTGGGCTATGATGCGCGTGGTCACACGGTTGCTTCATCGGACGTTGATCTGGGGAAGCTTGCGGTTGCAGCGGGGCTGGCGACCGTCGAAAACGGCACTTTGATGCATCCCTACATCGGAACGCGGTTCGGGATCGGGGCCGTCACCACCACATTTGAATTGGCTGCGGATCAGCCGTTGGCGCCCCTGTCTGCCCAACCTAAATCGGCCTTTGGTGCTGCGTGGCGGTTGGGCACCTCCTCAGCCAAAAACGCGATGAACGCCGTGCCATATGCCAAGCGCCGATTTGTAGATGGGGCGCATCCGTTTGAAAAACTGAAACGTGTCAACACCCCCACCACATACATCGACGAAGACCGTGTGGCGCGTGTGCCCAAACGCACCGATATGTTTGCGCGGGCGCAGTTTGGTGACATGGGCAAAAAAATGCAGGATGGGGCGAAAGGCGGACGCTATGTTGCCCAAGCGCCAACCAGCATGGCGCAACGCCGCGCACTTGGGGCCTTTGTGCTGTTGCAAGACGGGGACGCCGCCGACCGCAAAGTGCCAATGTCACCACAAGACGCAGCCGCACTGGTCAAGGCCACATCCTACTGGTTGGGCGCCGACGCCGTTGGCATTTCACGTTGCCCCGATTGGGCATGGTACAGCCATGACGCACGGGGCGACGTCATTGATCCGCCCCATGATCAGGCCATCAACATGATCATCGATCAGGGCTATGAAACCATGGAAGGCTCCTCTGGTGACGACTGGATCGCCGTGGCCCAATCCATGCGCGCCTATTTGCGCTTTTCGTTGTTGGGCGGTGTAATCGCCAAGCAAATCCGCAACCTTGGCTATAAGGCAAAGGCCCATACCGTTATGGACGGCGAAGTATTGCAGCCCCCCTTGTTGCTGCTTTCGGGGCTGGGTGAGGTCAGCCGCATCGGCGAGGTCATTCTGAACCCCTATCTGGGGCCGCGCCTGAAATCGGGCACGATCACCACCGATCTGCCTATGACACATGACAAACCCATCGACTTTGGGCTGCAAACCTTCTGCGGGTCGTGCAACAAATGTGCGCGCGAATGTCCGTCAGGCGCCATCACGGCAGGCCCCAAACTGATGTTCAATGGCTATGAGATTTGGAAATCTGACAGCCAGAAATGCGCAACCTACCGCATCACGACCCCCGGTGGGGCCATGTGCGGGCGCTGCATGAAAACCTGCCCATGGAACTTGGAAGGCATCTTTCGCGATAAACCTGTGCGGTGGGCCGCGATGAACGTGCCACAACTGGCCCCGGCGCTGGCCAAATTGGACGATGTTGTGGGCAACGGCGGTTTGAACCCTGTGAAAAAGTGGTGGTGGGATCTGGAGATCGAGGAAGACGGCGGCTACCGCCCCACCAAACATCCCGTAAACGCCCGCACCTTGCAAAAAGATCTGGACCTGAAATACGAGGACCAGACGCTGGCCGTTTACCCTGCGCCTCTGGCCCCCCATCCCTACCCCTATCCGTTTCCGATGGACCGCGAAGCAGGGATCAAAGCCTACAAAGCGATGATCCCCGCCGACACCTACAAAGCACGACTGGCCCAAGGCGACGAAAGTGCCGTGCATCTGTATCCGGCGCATGGGGACAGCCCCGTCATTCAAGTTCAAATCACCCGCGCGACAGAAACGGCCCAAGGCATCACCCTTTACGAATTTACGCCGGTAGATGGTGCTGATTTGCCCCCTTGGGCCGCCGGGGCGCACCTTGATATTGTCGTGGCCCCCGAATT
Source organism: Ascidiaceihabitans donghaensis (assembly GCF_900302465.1). Lineage (NCBI taxonomy): Bacteria > Pseudomonadati > Pseudomonadota > Alphaproteobacteria > Rhodobacterales > Paracoccaceae > Ascidiaceihabitans > Ascidiaceihabitans donghaensis. The sequence continues at coordinate 37,358 of NZ_OMOR01000003.1, forward strand.
TCTGCGTCAATATTCCATGTCTGGCAATCCTGCGGACCGCTCGAAATACCAGATAGCTGTGCTGCGAGAGGCCGAGGGCCGCGGCGGATCAAAACTGCTGCACCGCATATTCACGGTTGGCCGAAAGGTTTTTATCTCGCATCCGGTCAATCACTTTGGACTGGACCCATCCGCGTCAAAATCCATCCTGATGGGGGGTGGCATCGGGATTACGCCAATGATTGCAATGGCACATGAACTGCATGCGCAGAGCCGTGATTTTGTGTTGCACTACTCGGGGCGGTCACGGTCAACCATGGCGCTTTTGGATGAGATTGCCCAATTCCCTTGGGCGCAGAACGTGCACATCCATGTCACCGATGAAGACACCCGCGCCGATTTCGATACGATTTTGAAAGGCTATTCAGAAGGTTGGCACCTTTATACCTGTGGGGCCGAACGTTACATGACGGCCGTGCTGGATGCAGCCACGCAGGCGGGTTTTCCTGAAGATGCGCAGCATCTGGAGTATTTCTCGGTGCCTGACCAACCCGATTTTGAAAACCATGCCTTTACACTAAAGCTGGCGAAATCGGGACGTACTCTGGCTGTGCCTGCCGACAAAACAGCCACGGATGTTTTGCAGGACAACGGCATCGCGGTGGACGTCAAATGCGCTGACGGTATTTGCGGGGTCTGCAAATGCGGCGTTCTGGCCGGCGAGGTGGAGCACCGGGATTTTGTGCTATCTCGTGCGCAGCGCGCCAACACGATGATCTTGTGCCAAAGTCGGGCCGCAACCAAGGACGGGGTTCTGGAAATCGACCTTTGAGGCCGAAACAACACCGTTCGACACGTATAAAGTGCACACAACACCAGCTAATCGACACTGCCCTCTTGACCAGTCCCCCTGTTTTTGTGGACAGTTGCGCACGTTAACATTTCTAAATTCCTGTTTTGATTCTGGGCCTTGATCACGATGAATGATGTATTGAATGAGGACGACGCAGACAAAACGCGCCCACCCCAAGGGGCGCTTCGGTTTGATACACCACAGGATTTATATGCAGCTCTGCCCCAGATCGCAGAACTGACCCAACAACGCCCGCGCGAGAACGAAGACGCCTTGCACTATCTGGGACGGTTGCGGTCTTCGACCACACCGGAAGAGGCCGTGACCTACACCGCCTTTGCGGCTTTGCCCCAGATGGCGATTTGGTGGGGCCACGAATGTTTGCGTGTGATGCCCGAAGTGCTGGACCAGCGCGACCGCGCCTTTATGGAAATGATCGCGGCCTGGATCGCAACGCCGACCAAGGATTTGCGCCACAGCATCATGAAAGAAGCGCTTTGGGCCAACGGGCGCACCCCTGCAGTGATGTTAGGGCTGGCCGTGGGCTGGTCTGGCGGATCCATCGCGCCCAATGATCCAGCACCCGTGCCGCCCTACCGCGCGCCCCGGTCCATAAACTCTAGCGTATTGTCCTGTCTGGCCCGCGCCGACCTTACACGCCGCCCCGTGTATCTGGCGCGCTTCATCGACATGGCGGAATCGCTTTATCGGGTTTACTAACCTCCACCAGCATTTACATTAAAACGCCCATAGGCGCACACGGCGAGACTTCATGACCCTGACGTTGCAAATCGAAAACTATGACATGCTGGATGATGGTGGTCCTGCCCAGTTCTCTGTGACAGGACAGGGCGCACAGATCGGGCGTGCGTCGGTGCGCGACTGGACACTGCCCGATCCGACCAAGCATATTTCGGGGCACCACTTTAACATTCTGTTTCAGGATGGCGCTTATTTTTTGCAAGACGTGTCCACCAATGGCACTTTTTTGCAGGGCAGTCGCTACCGCCTTGAACAACCGCACCGTTTGAATTCCGGCGACCGTTTTCAGGTGGGACCGTATTACATCGTGGCCCACATCCAAAGCGCCGCACAAGCAGCTCCACCCGCCGCGCAAGCCAACACATGGGCCCCCGCCGCCGCCGCGACCCCCGCAGCAAGTGGCGATCCGTGGGACATGGGCGGTCACGCGGCCCCCGTTGATGTGGCCCCGCAAGCACCCACCGCGCGGCGCGAAGACTTTGCTGATGATTTCATCGCCAACCCCGTGTCTATGCCGCCCGTCACCCCACAGCCTTTGGACGATGACCCTTTTGCGCTGCCGTCCAGCTTTGATCCAGCGCCTGCGGCCCCGCAGGGTGGTGGCAATATCCAGATGCCTGCCCATCTGACAACGCCCCCCCAAGCGATGCCGACCCCTGCCCCGATTGCGGCACCGCCGATGCCAACACCCGCGCCGCAGCCTGCGCCACAACCCATACCACAAGCGGCTCCGCAGCCTGTCCCACAAGCGGCGCCCCAGCCGCCACTTGATGCGCCCATTTACACAAACCCGACGGCCCCACCCGTTGAAATGCCTGTCCCAGGCGCACCTGCCCCCTTAGCCGCTGCCCCGCGCCCAGATGCCGCCCAAATGGCACGTCCCGACCCGATCCCTGTGCCAGCCGCAGCCCCTGCGATGGGGTCCGGTCAAAACGATGTCGTGCGCGCCTTTTGTGAAGCTGCAGGCATTTCGCCTGATGCCTACGGCGATGTCGATCCCGTGGAATTGGCCCGCGCCCTTGGGCAAAGCACACGGCATGTGGCAGGTGAGCTGATGACGTTGTTGCAGGTGCGCGACGCGGCCAAGCAGTTTACGCGTGGCGGCGAACGCACCATGCGGCGCAACTCTGACAACAACCCGCTCAAGTTCTTGCCCGATGCCGAACAAGCCATCGAAGCCATGTACCTCAAGCACCGTGCGGGGTTTTTGAAAGGGCCCGAAGGCGTGGCCGAAGCCCTGCGGGACGTACGGGTTCACCAAACGGCAGTGTTCGCCGCCATCCAGCCTGCGTTGGCCCAGCTTTTGACCGGGCTTTACCCTGAAGAAATCGAAGAAAGCGCAGGCAGCGGGGGCGGCATGTTGGGCAGCGTGGGCGGCGGCAAACGCACCAAGGCCTGGGAAACCTTTGTAGAGCGGTGGGACCAGAAAACATCACCCCATGAGAACGGTATGCTTGGCGAATTTTTAGTCCATTTTGCAAAAGCTTACGCAGATGTCGTTGGCAATGAAGGGTCGTAGCTATGTGCACTTGCGCGGCATCAAAGGTAAGGACATCCGTACTTGACTTTACCCCCCGTCTCCGCTGACTTTAAGACTTTGTTAAACCCGCGTTAAGAGGACCGTATTTTAGATGTCGTTTGAATGGCTCACACAGCCGATCCACCCAGATGAGCCATGCGGCTTGGATTTGGATCTTGAAGGTGATGATGATTACATCGATTACCTCGACGACGTTGATATTCGCCTGCCCTCCATTTACGCCAAGAAGGTCTTTGGTGGCGAAAAGGGTGAAACAGCACAGTTTGAAGTGTTCAAGCCGTCCTCTGTCAAAATCAAACAAGAACGCAAAGCCGTCGAAGATTTGCTGCAAAACACCCGCGACATCCGGTTGCTGGTATATTTAGCGCAATGGGAAATTCTGGCAGGCGAACTTGAAGGCTTCATGGAAGCCGTGGAAGCCATCGCAGCCCTGATCGAAGCCTTTGGTCCTGATGTCCACCCCGCGCTGACTGCTGATCCAAACGACCGCAAACTGGCGCTTGAAGCTTTGACAAAAAGCGACACAGTTCTGCAACCGATGCAGCATGTTTCGCTGACTGGCGCGGACGATGTCACCTACCGCCTGTATCAGGTCGCCACCCAAGCCGTAACAGCGCGTGGCGGCGAAGAAAGCGCAGATGCCGGCCGCATCATGAGCGACATAGGCTCTGCCTCCGAAGTCGAAGACACACACGCCTTTCTGACGCGCACTGCCCAAGCCCTGCACAAAATTATGGTGCTGTCCAAGAAGGCACCGGAAGGGGCATTCACCCCGAAACTGGAAGGGTTGTTCCGTATCATCGCGGACATCCAAGGGTTGATCCGCTCGGGCCGTGCAGATTTGCAAGTCTGGTCCGCTGAAGACGCCGGTGACATGGACGACAGCGCCGATGACGCAATCGCGAACGAAGATGCAGGCGCCGCCGGGGACGATCCAGCCACCGGGGACGCGCCCGCCGCGACCAAAGCGACGTCTGTGGCGGATGCCCCCGCTGCAGGTTCGATCACCACACAGCCCGAAGCCCGCGTGACATTGCGCGCCATCGAGACGTATTTGGCACGGTTTGAACCGTCGTCAGCGGCTTTGTTGTTGGTCACACAGTCACGCCTTTTGATAGGGCGGCCCCTGATCGAGGCGCTGGAAACCCTGTTGCCCGGCGAAGCCAACAAGGCCGTGATTGATTTTGGCCCCGGCACCGGATTTGCATTGAACATGGACAAATTGCGGACGCTGGCCAGCGAAGGTCTGGGCGCGGTCAGTACCGCTGATGATCCAAGCCAACCTGATCCTACGCCGCCTGTATTGAACAACCGCGCAGACGTCGCCGCACAATTGCGCGCCGTGGAAGATTTTTTCCGTCGCAATGAGCCGACAAGCCCTATTCCTTTACTTTTGGTGCGGGCACGGGTCTATTTAGACAAAGATTTCGAGGCGATTGTCGCCGATTTAATACCTAAACAAGTCAGCACAGGGGACTGATGCCAATCCGTGTAAAACAGCGTTAATGCTGTTGACTCGAGACACAGCTAAAGGTTCACTGTTTTCAACTAGGGAGATAAGTTAATGGCTTCTGATAAAGCGACGGATTTCGTCAAAACAAACAACCCGGGCCGGGTTAACATTTCATATGAAGACCCATATGACAGCGAAAAAATGGTGGAACTGCCGTTTGTGATGGGCATCATGTCCGATCTGTCCGGTAATGCATCCGAAAAAGAAAAAGCGCCAGTTGGCGAACGTGATTTCCGTGAAGTGTCCGCCAAGAAGCTGGACGAATTCATGGCCGACGTTGAGCCGGGCCTGTCGTTCCGTGTCGACAACAAGCTGACGGACGAAGGCGGCAAGCTGGGTGTGAACCTCAAGTTTTCGTCCATGGACGACTTTGGCCCCGCACAGGTCGCCGAACAGGTGCCGTCGCTGAAAAAGCTGTTGGATGCGCGCAAGCACCTTGCCAACCTGCAACGCTACATGAACGGCAAGCCCGAAGCGCAAGCCAAAATCAAAGAGCTTTTGAATGACCCTGATCTGATGTCTGCTTTGGCAGAACGTGCAGCGGCAGAAAAAGCGGAAGGCTCTGACGAGCAGGAGAACGATTGATGAGTGACGCAACTTCACAGGTCGAAGAAAGCGCAGGCGGTTTAACGGAGCTTGACGAATTCTCGGACATGCTCAAGCAGAAGATCAAGCCACGTGGCAAGGTCGCCGAAACCGAAGTCGACAACGCCGTTGTGTCCCTGGTGCAAGAAGCACTGGGCGACAACAGCCTGATCGCGGATGATGTGATCGACACGCTTGACGCCATTCTAGCCAAGCTGGACGAACAGCTGACTGTTCAGGTCAACGAAATCATCCACAACGAAGAATTCCAGAAGCTGGAAAGCAGCTGGCGCGGTTTGGCGTATACGCTGGACAACACGCGCACGGATTCCTCGATGAAAATCAAGGTTTTCAATGCGTCCAAAGACGAATTGAACGCACAGTTCCGTCAATATCGTGGCGACAAGTGGATCACGTCCCCACTGTACAAAAAGATCTTCCAGGAAGAACTGGGTACGTTGGGCGGCAAACCCTACGGTTGCCTTGTGGGCGATTACCACTTTGGCATGGACAGCCCCGATGTCACGTTTTTGCGTGAAATCAGCCGTATTGCGGCGGTGGCCCACGCGCCGTTCATTTCGGCTGCGTCGCCTGAATTGTTGGGCATGGACAGCTACAACGAAATGGATGTTCCAGATGACATCGGTTCGATCTTTGATCGCCCTGAATACGCCAAATGGAACGGCATGCGCGAAAGCGAAAATTCGCGTTATCTGGCGCTGACATTGCCCCGCGTGCTTGCACGTGAGCCTTACAGTCAGAACACAAATTCCGTGGTTGAAGAATTCAACTTCGAGGAAGAAACCGACGGTCACGATGGCATGAAATACGGGTGGATGAACTCTGCCCATGCTATGGCCGTCAACATCAACCGCGCCCACAAAGCGCATGGTTGGACAGTACAAATCCGTGGTGTGCAATCGGGGGGGGAAGTGTTGAACCTGCCCAGCCACACGTTTGACACGGGTGATGGCGGTAAAGATCTGAAATGTCCGACAGAAGTCGCCATTCCGGACAGCCGTGAGAAAGAGTTAAGCGATGCAGGCCTGATCGGTTTGTTGCACCGCAAAAATACAGACAAGGCAGCGTTTATCGGGGCCCAAACCCTCTATAAACCGACGCAACGCATGGACGCGGAAGCCACGGCTTCTGACAATCTGTCGTCGCGCCTGCCCTATATCTTCGCCGTGTCACGGTTCAGCCACTTCTTGAAGTGCATGATGCGTGACAAAATCGGGAAAAGCGACGATCGCATCAAGATCGAGAAGGACTTGCAGACGTGGATCAACAAATACGTCCATGCAAATCCGGAAACCGCAAACGATCTCGATAAGGCGAAGAAACCCTTGGCAGGGGCCAAGGTCGAAGTCATTGAAGACGAAGAGAACCCGGGGTACTACACTTCGAATTTCTACCTTAAGCCGCATTTCCAATTGGAAGGCGTCAATGTAGGTATGTCTCTCGTGTCCAAGATTCCGAACGGCAAATAAGCGTAACCACTATCCCATCTGTAAAAGGAGCTATTAAATGGCTGTCGATATTTTTCTGAAACTCGGTAACAACATCAAAGGCGAATCTCAGGACGCCACACATAAGGACAACATCGACGTCCTGGCGTGGAACTGGGGTCTGTCGCAGTCCGGCACAACCCACATGGGCAAAGGCGGCGGCGGCGGCAAAGTCGACGTACAAGACATCACTTTGACAAAATACGTGGATCTCGCATCTAACGACCTGATCCGCCGCTGCACAAACGGCGAGCACATCGAAGACGGTGAGCTGATCGTGCGTAAATCCGGTGGCGCAAACCCAATCGAATACTTCCGCATCAAGATGGAAAACATCATGATCACAACGTATTCCACAGGTGGTTCCAAAGACGGTCTGGACCGTATCCAAGAAACACTGACATTGAACTTCCGCAAGTTCGAAGTGTTCTACACATTGCAAGAAGAGTCCGGTGCAGCAGGCGCCGAGACAATGATGGGCTGGGATATCGCCGAGAACATCGTCTGGTCTTCCTAATTGCCGACCGGCTTTTGAAAATACAAAAGGGCCGGCGCATTGCGTCGGCCTTTTTTTGGCCCAAAATCTGATAGGCAGCCTGACGGGCTAAATTAAATATGCGTTCATCCAGCACCGAAAAAGACGCGCGCGCACAGCGCCGGGGCGCCCGCCAAAACAAGCGGTTGGTGTCGATGATGCAGGTGTTCCGATCCGCCGCTGCCAACAAGACCGCCCAACGCGATATGGCCGTGCGCGACGGCGAAGATACCAATCTAACCACCCGTTCCAAACAAATCCGTGAAAGCGTTGATGAAAGCGAATTGCGCAACCACCTGAACATCGATCTGGATTTCCTAATGGCAACCACCCGTTTGGATTCCATCGTTGATTTGGAAGAAGACAGCTATGTGGAACGGTCTATCCTGAATTACGGGTTCCGGGATCTGTCCAAGCTGACGCGGTCCCACACAACCGACCAGAAGATCGCCGAAAGCATCCGCGAATCCATGATCCGCCATGAACCGCGCCTGATCCCCGAAAGCATCAAAGTCACCATTGTTCCCGAAGCCGACAGCGCCACGGGCCGCGTGTCTTACGAGGTCTTCGCCGTGATGGTCGCGGACCCTATTGATCTGCCTTTGGATTTTGTCGCCGAAGTCGACATGGGGGCCTGCAAAGTCAAGATGAAGCGCCTGCGGGTGTCCTCATGAAGAAAAGTTTCCGCGACGCCTACAACCGTGAACTGTCTTTGCTGTATGAACGTGCCGCTGAATTCGCAGCCGAATTCCCCGGCATCGCCGACAGCCTGGGCGGAGTTCTGCGCGAAAACACCGACCCCGGTGTCGCGGGCTTATTGGAAGGCACCGCCTTTCTGTCCGCCAATGTGCAGCACAAAATGGACGAGGAATTCCGCAACTTCACCACGGAATTGTTGGACCAGATCTTCCCCGAAGCACTGGCCCCTGTCCCGTCCATCATGATGGCCAAAGCGCAGCCGCCCTGGGACAACAAAGACCTTGCCGAAAGCATTGTCTTTGACGCCGAAAGCCCCGTGGACGCCCGATTTGTCGACGCGGACCAACGCGTATCTTGCCAATTCCGCCTGTGCGCCCCACTGACGCTGTGGCCATTGCGCATCGAAGACGTAAGCTATTTGGCCAGCCCAGCCCCATTGGAAAAGCTTGGGTTGGACACGGAAGTCGGCTCCAAGGCAGGTATTCAGATCGAAATCACCCGCCCCGAAGAAGCCGGTGAAGGTCCACTGTCCGATTTTGCAATCGATGAATTGCCCTTGCATTTCGTGGGTGAAATGTCCGAAGCGGCAAAACTTTATGAGCAAATTCAATGCAATATGGTCCGCGCCACGATCCGTTATCTGGATAAAAACGGCGATGCTACGTTCAAGATTATTCCGTTAGAGCATCTTCAGCAGGTTGGTTTTGGCAACGACGAACGGTTGCTGCCACGTCCCGGTCAGCTTTTTGACGGCTTCGCCCTACTGCGCGAAGCCTTCGCCTTTCCGCGGAAGTTTCTGGGCGTAAAACTGGTGGGGCTACAGCAACTTTGGACCAGTTTGGGCGCACAATCGGCGCAGATCATTTTGGAATTTGACCGCTCTGATCCGGTGTTAGCGGCCCGTCTGGGCGTCGATGACATTTGTCTGTTTGCAGCCCCCGCCGTGAACCTTTTTGTGGAAAATGCCCGTCAGCGTGTGGACCGCAAACGCCACGAATTTGAAGTCCGCCCCGACCGTTCCCCCATCACCCACTTTGAAGTGCAACGCATCGAAAAGATCTATGCCCACTACACCGGCAACCAAAGCAAGGTGAAAGTGTATCCGCTGTACGGTGTGGCCGATGGCGAAGTGAACCCGCGTCAAACATTGTATTTCACGTCGCGTCGGAAACCGCGCCGTTTGACTGAACACGAACGCCGCTTTGGGGTGCAGCACCGCTATCGTGGCACCGAAACCTTTGTGGCGCTGTATGAGCCACCCGACACACCGGAAGAAGCTTCGGTGCAGCGTTTGCAGATCACCACCCTGTGTTCCAACCGCCATTTGCCGGAATATCTGCCCATCGCCGGATCGCAAAACGACTTCTATATGTCTGACGACACCACGGTGAACATCGCCTGTGTCGCAGGCCCGACACCGCCCCGCGAACCCCTGTCCGAGATGGAAAACGACGCACCGCACCGCGCGGTTCAGGGCGATGTGTACTGGCGGCTGATCAGCTATTTGTCCCTGTCCCATTTTGGTCTGGATGATCGCGGTGGACGCGACGGGGCCGCCGCCCTGCGCGAAATGTTATCGCTGTTTGCCGATCTATCCGACAGCATCACAGAGGCACAGATCGAAGGCTTGATCGGGTTGGAGACATCCGTTGTCACCCAATCCATCCAGCGCAATGACGGGTTTTTCCCTGCGCGCGGCTTGAAGGTGAAACTGACCTTTGACGAAGAAAACTTCGAGGGCAGCGGCATTGTCCTTTTGGGCGCTATTCTGGATCGTTTTCTGGCGGAATACGCATCGGTTAACAGCTTTACCCAAACGCAAATCGCGTCCCGCCAGCGCGGCGTTTTGAAAACCTTTGCGGCGCGCACCGGCAACGGGCCGTTGTTATGACCGCAATAGAAGACAAAGGGGCCGAAGACGCCTTTCGCCGCGGCCTTTTTGCGACGCTGCGCGAATTGGAACGGCAACATCCCGACAAACCCCGCATCGGGCGGTCCGTGCGGCTAAAAGACGAATACATCGCCATCGGTCAGGACCCGACATTGGCTTTCCCGTCTTCTGACATCCGCCGCTATGAACGCCGCCCCGACGGCAAAATGGATATCCGGTCACAGGTTCTGGGCTTTTTCGGCCCCCAAGGTGCGCTGCCTTTGGATGTCACTAAAGAAGCCGCCGAATGGAAGGCTGCAGGCGACGAAAGCTTTGTGCGCTTCACCGATATGCTGGGCACACGTTTCTTTCAGCTGTTCTTTCGTGCCTGGTCCGACGCCCATGCGATCAGCCAGTTCGACCATCCCGAAAGTGACCGGTTTGCCAGCTATATTGGTGCTCTTAGCGGAGTGTCCACGCCCGCATTTTTGGAAAAAGACAGCATCGAAGATGTGCACAAAGCGTCGCTTGTGCCGCTTCATGCCAACCGGGTCAAAAGCCCTGTGCGTTTGCGCCAGCTGATCGAATTGCATTTGGGGGCTCAGGTCGAAGTTGTCGAACACGCGCCTTCGTGGCTGGATTTTGAAGAAGCGGACCAGAACCGCATGGGCCAGCGCGGCAGCATGCTGGGGCAGAACATGTTTCTGGGTGCGCGAATGCAGACCGTCAATGACCGGATCGAATTGAAGATCCAGACCCGCAGCCTGAAAGACTATCGGCGCTATTTGCCGGGTGGTCTGGCCCACAAAAACCTTGAAGATCTGGTGTTCTGGTATCTGGGCAAAACAATCGAAGTGGGTGTGGAATTGTCCCTGCCCGCCGAAGAAATTCCGCCTGCGCAGTTGGGGCAGACGGTGGAACTGGGATGGATGGCCGCCGTCCTTCCCGCAAATGACAACACAAAGAAGACTGGCTTTGTGACAGTCGCCAAGTACACTTTGGGCCAAGCCGCATAAAAAATGGCAGCCTGTTTATAACGAATTAGGGTGAGGGATATGACAGAAATTACGATTGAAAAATACGCCGGTAAAATGAATCGCGCGGGCTATGACGCATTTTTGCAGTCGATGCGCTTTGCGCGCGGCGAAGGCAACCGCCACGTGGAATTGGTCCATTGGCTGTTTCACGCCATCAGCAACCAGAAATGCGATATCTCAACCACGCTCGCTGAATTGAAGATCGACCGCGGCGCAGTCCTGAAGGCGCTTGATAAATCCATGGCGTCCTTGGCCAAGAACGTCACCGAGAACCCGCAAATTTCGCAGACTTTGGCCGATGCGCTAAACTCGGCTTGGGTCTATGCCACCTTGTTCTTTGGCGAAGCCCAAATTCGCACAGGCCATGTGTTGGTTGCGATCCTGAACGACCCGACATTGCGCCGCGAGTTGCTGTCCTCTGTGTCGATGTTGTCCGAACTTTCCGTGGATCACATCAGCAAGGAAACCCGCGCCCTTTGGGGAAGCTCTGAAGAAGAAGACATGCGGCCAATGGATGGCTCCGGTCTTGCGTCTGGTGGGTCAGGCGACGGCGCGTCTGCGGCAGGTGGTGCGGCCACCGCTTTGGGTCGCTATTCCCAGGACATGACAGCCGAGGCCGCAGAGGGCAACATGGACCCCATCGTGGGCCGCGACGAGGAAATCCGCCAGATCGTTGACGTGCTGTTGCGCCGCCGCCAGAACAACCCGATCCTGACGGGCGAAGCAGGCGTGGGCAAAACCGCCGTTGTTGAAGGCTTTGCCCAACGTCTCGCCGCCGGTGACGTGCCGCCCAAGCTGAAAGGCACCCGCCTGCACGCTTTGGACATTCAAGCCATGCAAGCCGGTGCGTCGATGAAAGGCGAATTCGAGGAACGCCTGAAATCCGTCATCGACGAGGTGCAGTCTTCGCCCACCCCCATCATTCTGTTCATCGACGAAGCCCATACGCTGATTGGTGCAGGCGGGTCCGCAGGCACAGGCGATGCCGCGAACCTGCTGAAACCCGCCTTGGCGCGTGGCACCTTGCGCACCATTGGCGCGACGACCTTCGCAGAATACCGCACGTATTTTGAAAAAGACCCGGCCCTGACCCGCCGTTTCCAGCCTGTGAATGTCGAAGAACCCGACATCGACAAATGCTGCTACATGATGCGCGGCATTCTGGGGCCGATGGAAAAGCACCACCAGGTCCGCATCTCGGACGAGGCCATTGTGGCCGCCGTGTCCCTGTCCGCCCGCTACATCCCCTCGCGCCAGTTGCCGGACAAAGCCGTGTCTTTGCTGGATACCGCTTGCGCCCGCGTGGCCGTGTCTCAGGCCAGCACCCCTGCCCGCATCGCGGATTTCAAAGCGCTGATTGCATCGCTTGAGAAAGAGATCGAAGGCAAAATTTCGCAACGTGATCTGGGCGAGACCAACGAGGAACGCCTGCTGGAAGCCCAAGCGCAGAAAGGCAAAGCAGAAGCTGATCTGGTGGAAGCCGAAGCGATGTATGCGACGGAAAAAGGCGTGGTCGACGCCATTCTTGATCTGCGCCGCCGCATTGCCGAAGACGGCGAGGCCGACGCGGAAATGTCCGACGACGAAATGCGCACCGACATGGCCAAGCGCATGGCAGAGTTGGAAGCCACAGACGCCGACAACCGCATGGTCTATGCCCACGTGGATGAACAGGCCGTGGCCTCTGTCATCTCCGATTGGACAGGCATCCCAGCGGGCCGCATGGTCACGGATGAGTTGGAACAAATCCTGCAATTGTCCGAACATTTGGGCGAGCGTGTCATTGGTCAGGATCACGGGTTGAAGATGATCTCCAAGCGCATTGAGACATCCCGCGCGGGCCTCTCTAACCCCAACAAACCCATCGGGGTGTTCATGTTGGCAGGCCCCTCTGGCGTTGGTAAAACCGAAACCGCGCTGGCGCTGGCCGAAACGCTTTATGGTGGCGAACAAAACATCATCACCATCAACATGTCCGAATTCCAAGAGGCGCACTCGGTGTCCCTGCTGAAAGGCGCACCTCCCGGCTATGTCGGCTACGGCGAAGGCGGGCGTCTGACCGAAGCGGTGCGGCGCAAGCCCTATTCCGTGGTGCTTTTGGACGAGGTCGAAAAGGCCCACCCCGACATCCACGAACTGTTCTTTCAGGTGTTCGACAAAGGCATCATGGAGGACGGCAACGGGCGGGCGATCAACTTCAAAAACTGCCTGATCTTGCTGACGTCCAACGTGGGCACCGATGTGATCATGGAGATGGGCCAAAACGGCGAGGTCGTGCCAGACTTTGACGAACTTGACGCCGCGATGAAGCCGTTCTTGCTCGAAGTCTTCCCGCCCGCCTTGCTGGGCCGGATCGTGACGATCCCGTATTTCCCATTGGGCCACGAAGTGCTGGGCGGCATCACCCGTTTGAAGCTGAATTCTGTGGTGAAACGCCTGTCGGATGCGCATGGCGCAAAACTGACCTATTCCGACGAGGTGCTGGCCCATATCGTCGATCAATGCCGCGACCCCGACAGCGGCGGGCGGATGATCGACAACATCATCTCCAATTCAATCCTGCCCGACCTGTCGCGTCAGGTCTTGGCGCGCATGGTGTCGGGCGAAGAAATGAAAACGGTAGAGATCACGCTGAAAGACGATACTTACGACTACGTGTTTACCTAAACGAAAAAGGGCGGCAAGGATGTGATCCCGCCGCCCATTCTGTCTACCTCTGCGACGTAGGTTACATGTATTGCTGACATTCTTCAAACGATGCCACGGCGTTGCTCAGGTCGGTTTGTAGACGGCGCATTCCCATGATGTAATTGTGCTCTGTCGCAAAGGCAGAGGATTGCAAACGGTCGTGTTCTGACCAGTAATTGTCCTGTGCTGTGTCCAGCGCAAAGCCGTAAGAAGACGCAGCCTTGGCCACGCGCATACCTGCACCAACCTTGCCCATTACGGGCTGGTTTTTGGTCATGTCGGTGATCAGGATCGCATTGTCAAAACTCACATCTACCGCATATTTCAATCCGGCTTTTTGTGTGGCCGCCTTGTCCCCCTTGAACGCCGTGTTGGCAACGCCCGCCGCGCCAATGTGCGTTTGGGCGACATGGTTGCTGGCGATGCCTATGGGTGTAGAGGACGATTTATAGTTGCTGAATTCACTGGCGGCCTTCAGCGCCACATCACCCATGTTTGCATCGCCGGTGTAATACTCGCCCATCGTTTGTGTGCTGGTGATCAGAGTCGATCCGATGCCCGCAAACTTTTGCTGTTGCTCCGTCGGGGCCAAGGCTGCGGCCATGTCCAGAAAGCCCACGCAGGTATCGCGAATGATCGTGGCCACCAGCAACCCTTTGTTCAGGCGCATCTGCAAGGCATTGTTGGATTTTTGTGCCTGCGTGATGTCTTCCAGCGATTTGATCTGGGATTCGATGTTCCGGATCTTTGCAGACAGATCAACACAGCTTTGCGGCGTCAGCGTTCCGTTCTTTTTATAGCTCAGATCGACAAGCTGAAAGTTCGAGGACATCGCGATGGGGGCGTGGGGCATCATTTTTCCTAACCAATTACAATTTGAGGCAAGTTTAGTGACTGCCCGTGGACTGTCTATATCAAACTGCACAAACGCCGGCTTTTCACCCCACCTCTTTCAGCACCTGATCCACAAGGTCCTTGTAGACCTTGACCTCGGGCGACACGGGCTTGGGCGGGGCGGCAACCACGACGCTACCCTTGCCCCGTCCGCGCATCTTCCGATCCGCCCAGTTTTTCAGATCAAGCACAGAATAGTTACGCAGGAACGGGTTGGCTTTGACCACCCCCGCCCCCATCAGACGCGCGATGGTGTCGTCGTTGGCGGCACTCAGCACAGTGTGCGCCCCCCCTGGCCCCAAAAAGTGCGATAGATAAAGCCGGCCGGCCGTGATGTTGTGGCCGCGCTTGCGCAAGAAGCTTTCGTTTTCCTGCGCCAGTTTGGTCACCATCTCACGGGACAAAGTCGGATCACGGCGCAAATTCAGAAGGTCCTGCTTGGACATCGTGCTGTGTAACTCGGGGCGATAATCGCGCATCATGCGCAACCATGTGCTGGAAATAAACTGCCCCAGCCCCGTGGCAGAAGACAACGGGTTTTTGGCGTTGGCATTGCCCGCGCTTTCGACCTTGATGATCTGCGCCACCAATGCCTCGACAGCGCCGGATGCCACCACAGGTGCGCCCCCATTCAGCAGCCCCATAGGATCAACGGGCGTGCCGTTCAATCGTGTCTCGAAGTGCAAATGCGGTCCTGTTGAACGTCCGGTCGTCCCAACATACCCAATCAGATCACCGGCCTGCACCAAGCCACCTGTTTTCCCTTTCGGGGCAAATTTGTTCAGGTGCGCATAGCGGGATTCAAGACCGCCGGGGTGCTTGATAATCACCAGATTGCCGTAACCCTTGCCGTCGCCTGCATGGCTGACTTTGCCGGGCGCTGCGGCATAAACAGGCGTTCCAGTGGGGGCCGCCCAATCAATGCCCGCATGCAAACGCACAACTTTGTGGATGGGATGTTTGCGGGGGCCGAACTTGGACGTCAAAATACCCTGTACCGGCGAAATAATCGCTCCGCCAGAAGACGGGCGGCGCTTGTTGGGGTCGAAACACTTGAACCCCCCTTCGTCTTTGTCGGGAATAACATAGCATTGCATATCACCCGATGGCCCCTTGATGGCGGCATACATCAACTGCCCTGATGCACTGCCACCCGGCCCGTGTTGTGGGGCGTAAGCAAAGGTGAACTGATCGCCGGTCTTGGCGAATTTATCCAGATCATGCACCTTGGACATCAAAGCGATCATTTCACCGACCAGCGTGGTGGGGACGCCATTGCGCACGGCTGCGGAATATACCGCATCCAGCAACCGAAATTGACCATCGGTGGATCCGGTGTCTTCTTCCTCGGTGCCTGCCAGTTCCATCAGATTGTCTTCGAACCACGGGTCAGAGGCGATCATGACGTTGCCCGCGCGGGTTTGCGCGATCGACCCCACATAGCCCTGAGGGTTGTAATAAGACAGTTGCAACAAGCGCTGTGTGTTGGGGCCAAGGGGGGCCAAGCGCAATGCAATGATGGATCCCTTGGGGGGCGCATCCACACCGGAAATCAATCCGGTGATCTGCGGGGCAAGGCGTTTCGCATCCACCTCTGTGATACCGTTCTGGACCAGAACATCCAACAACGTGCGTTCGACCTTGGCCTCGATGACACGGTCCGAAAACAGGGCGATGCGAAAGGCCTCGCGGCGCACAAAGGCCACGCTGGTGGTGTTTTCAACTTCGGTCTTTTGCACAAAATCTTCTTCGGCGCTGACACCGCTTTCAAGACTTGCCCCGTAACTGTCGGTCAAATCACCCAAATCGACATCGCCATCGATATTGGCCAGAATATCGATGGGTTCCGCGTTCATGGCGGCATCCATCACTTCCAACGCCTGACTGCGTTGGGCCTGGAAAAAGGCGAAATCCTCGCGGGTTGATGGTAGGGCCGTCATCAGCTGGCGTTGCATCACCACAAGATTGTCGCGCATCACGACCAAACGCTTGGGCTGCTGCAACCCGAAGCGGCGAATGTCCAAGACACCGGGTCCTGCAGTTTCACGCATCACACCTGTGCCGCCACTGGCATCGAACCGCAAAATCGTCGGATCACCTGCAATATCAACAAAGGCGTTGTTGGGCACGACCGGGGCCACAACGATGTCGGATTCAATCTGCACCAGTTGCAAATCATCCTGACCGCCACCGAACAGGCCCGCAACCTTGGCCCCCATCCCCGTCAAAAACCAAAGCGGAAGAACAATCACGACGAACGGCAACAAACCGAACACAGCAAATCGCAACCCGTTGCGGCGCCACTTGCGACCACGGGCTTTCTTGCGTCCTTGCTGAAACCTTGGATCAACTTCGAACATGGTTTAGCGCTGCCGCCTCACCGGAAGATGCCCGAACCCAGATTGTTGGTATTGATGCCACCGCTGGACGCCGGTGCTTGCTGGCGTGGCTGCTGTCGGGGTTGTTGACGCGGCTGCTGACGGGTGGTGCCAGTGTTGTTGCGTGTCCGGTTACCCGCGTTTGAATTGTTACGCGGTGCCGCGGCCTGCACCTGAACAGGACAGGTAACCGCGTCGTTCAGCAAGATTTTGCGGAACAGTTCGATGGTGGCCTGTTCGGTCGGGGCCGTTTCACCGATCTGCGTGAAGTAAGCACGCACAGAGCGCCGTGATCCCGGTCCAAAGGCCCCGTCAATGCCGCCAGTGTAGCAATTCATACGTTTCAATTCAGTTTGCAGCGCCCGCGCCACATCCCCTGCCGGATCAAATGCGCCGCTCGCCACCAATTGAATGTATAGATCGGGGTCTTGCGCCTTGATGCCTTGGCGCGCTTCAAAACCGGTGCCATCCAGCCCTGTGCCGGCCAACGATCCGCCATCTTCAGTCGGTGAAAACGCGGCGTTGGTGGGACGGATCACACCCACGATAATCGAAGGTGTGGGCAGACCTGCCGCCGTTGCCACAGCTTGCGGGGCCGCACGCGGTGCTGCGTTGAAAATCTGCACGCCGCCGGTGCCTGTGCTGGACGGGCGGATCGGGGTAAACGCCACCGATTGCACCGCGCCGCTTACAGTCGTTCCGGACCCTGTGCCCGATCCTATACTCGTTCCCGTAACGGTGACAGGTGCAACGGCTGTGACCTGAACCGCACGATTGACAGGCGCGGAAATGACCACAGCGTCGCTGGTCACAGTGACATCGGATGATACAGATGCGGTGGCCCCCAGCATAACCGGCGCCTTCAACCCGTTGGCGACCATGGCCTGCCCCGGCAGGGCCTTGAACGCGTTCATAACGCCAACACCACTGGTACCCAAAGCCGCAAGCAACCGCTGCGAATAGCCCATTTCGTCTTCTGCCGTTGCGGCACATTCAGCCGCCTCCGACATCGCGTAGGATATGGAAATGCCGTCAAGATCGGCTTCTTCGGCAGGCAAGGTGGCGGTGTCCTCTGGCATGTAACAGTTTTGCACAAACACCAGCACGTTTTTCGCGCCTGCCGCGCGGAACTTTTGGGCCGTTCGCACCACGGGCCAGCCACCGCTTGGCGCGTCGCCCAATTGCGCACCCATCAGATACGTCACGCCCTCGCGCACTTCGGTGCGTCCGGAAAAATACAAAACAACCGTGTCCGCCGCGCGGTTGCCCAAAGCCAGCGTATTTGCATCGGTGTTCTGCCGGCGGATCACGTCAAACCCCAACCCGATCAAAGCGCGCGACATTTCCAAAGCGTCATCGGCAGGCCCGTCCAGACGGTCCGCGCCATAGCGTTCATTGCCCACAACATAAGCCAAGCCCTGCTGCGCCGAAACCATCTGCGGCGCCAGTCCCATGGCGCCCAAAATCAAAGCAAACCCAAATCCACAAACGGATGTATGACGCGGCATGTCTTACTCCTGAACAGCACAAAAACTCGAATGACAACAGCCTAACGGATTCCCCGTCCCCACGCCAATGTTTTGCCCAAAAAATTACAGGCTATTCCGGTTGTGCGGACACAAACAACGTCCAGCGTTCTGTGCCTTGGGTATCGACCTCCAGAAAGTCTGCCTCTAGAAAGCCGCGCACCAGACAATCGGTCTGGATGTCTTCCGAAAAACGGTTGGGGCGGACGCAAAGCGGAAAAGACCCGTTCAACAGTTCTTTGCCAAAAACATCTTGCGCAAACACATACACACGCGGCGTCGTCAGCGCATCACGGATCGCGTTAGAGCATTGATTTGGGCCGATTTTCCACCAGCCGCGCGTCCGGATTTGTCCACGCACCTCGTGACCTATGGCGACATTTATGACGTCAAACGACTGATTGCATACGGCAAACTGTGCTTTGGCGGGCACAGCGCAAACAGTCAGCGCCAAAGCCATCAAAACTGCCTTAAAAATATTATAATTCAACATGTTGCGCCTGTCAGTGCCTACGGTCTTTGCGGTAGATCACCACAAAAACACATCCGCGACCATGCCATTTCGGCCAGTTTATGCCCAAAATGCTGCGCAGAAGTTGAAAATTTACAGATTTTCGCCTATGTCTGACGGGTGGGGATGAGAATCTGGAGCGTATAAGATGTTTCGTACGATGATTTACTGTGCAGGTTTTGCGACTTTGTCCGCAAGTGCTGCCTTTGCGCTTGTCCTTGCGCATGACACTTTGGGGCCAGACCACGGCTTTGACGCCCAAGCTGAAACTGCCCGCGTCGCACCTGTTGTGCAAAAACCTTTGCCTGCGTTGAAAGCGGCCCCCGCCCAAACTGTGGCGGCGTATTCGGCACCCCTGCAATCTGCACCTGTTGTGGACGCGCCCGGTGTGATTATCAAAAATGATGTGACGGCGACGGTCACGTCTTTGCGCCCGCAGTTGCGTTTCCAGCCTGCTGCGGTGCAGACCGCGTCAACGGACCCTTTTGCAGGGATCGAGCGTCTGAACCCGCGTGAACTGCGCAGCGATGTTCCCGTCATGGCATTTCAAGGCACCGCTGGCGGACAATCCGCATCCAGTGGTGAACGGTCCGCGCCCGTGACGGAATACAAACCTGTTCGCGCACCGAACCCTTATGTTGCACGGTCCGCACCCGCGACCACAGGCGAACGTCTGGCCAACAACTGGAATACTGGCGTTTATCGTTAACTCTGTAGTTGACTTCAAAACGTAAACTTGCCCCAATTGCACTGACTTAAACGCAGCGCCCTTTTTGTGCTGCGGTATCAGCATTTGGGGGTTGAGTATGAAACAGATTTTTAAAAATGCATTTCGCGGTGCTGCGTTGGCCGGATCGATTGTCGGTCTGGGGGCCGCACAGCTTATGGCGCAAGACGATGCGCGGTTTTCTTTGGAACTGAACAATGCCGCGCAGACGGATGCAGGCGGGTGCCGCCTGACATATGTGGCCACGAATCAATCTGACCTTGGCCTGAACCAAACCGCCTATCAGGTGGGTGTTTTTGATGCAGGCGGCGTGGTGCGCCGTATTTTGGTGCTGGAATTTGGCGCTTTGACCGCTGGCAAAACACGCATCGTGTTGTTCGACCTTGCAGATCAGCCCTGCACCGACATTTCGCGCATTATTGTGAACACGGTTGCCGAATGTACCTTGGCAGACGGGCAAGCATCTGATTTCTGCCTGACAGGCCTTGCCACCTCGTCACGCACCGATATCCAGTTCGGCCTATAACGGGGCGGTTTGACCGACCTATTTACCATGTTTCGACCGTTACCGGAGTAAGCTTTTATGCTAAGCGCATTTGATCCCGCCACAATTATCGTTTTTGCCGCTTTGGCAATCCTGTCCGTGATGGCGGTGACGGTGACCTTCTTTAAGGTGATCCAGTTCCGGCGCATGGGTGTGGGCAAAAACAAAACCGCCGAAGCGATCATCGACAGCTGGTTGAACGGGCGCCCCGAAGAAGCGATGCGGGCTGCAAGCGAACGCGAAACCGTGCTGGCGCGGGTTTTGCAGGCGGTGCTGTCGGGGTTGCGGGCGCGCCCATCGGATTTCAGCTACGCCGAAGAACTGGGGCGGCAAACGGCGCTTGTGGAACTGTCGGCGATGTCCACACGGATGCGATTGCTGGAAGCGGTTGTGCAAGCGGCACCTATGCTGGGTCTGCTTGGTACTGTGATCGGGATGATCGACGCCTTTGGCACATTGGCATCCGCCCAAGGCGCTGTTGATCCCGCGCTGTTGGCAGGGGGCATCTGGACAGCGTTGACAACAACCGCCGTGGGCCTTGCCGTGGCACTGGTCGCGTTCTTCATCGCCAACATTTTCGAAAGCCGGATCGAGGGCGAACGACAATCCATCGAAACCCTCATATCGGCGGCCATTCATGGGCGTGTAGACACCTCGGCCCCACGCTAATCGGCGTCGGGCGCGAGATATGACACAGTCACGCATAGAACTGCCGGGGGCCAGAAAACGGTCTTACGTCTTTGCATTGACGCCTTTGGCCGATGCGATGTTTCAGCTGTTGATTTTCTTCATGCTGACCTCATCGCTGACGCCCTATTCCTTGCTGACCTTGGCCAGCGGTCCAGGCACTGCATCGGGCGACACCCAAGAACAGGTGCAAGAAGAACCAAGTGGCGCAGACAGCGATCCGGCAGCCACATGGACTGTCGAAGATGGTCAGGTTCTGGCAAATGGTCAGGCCTTCGGGTTCGACAGCCTGCCGCAACTGGCCGAAATTCTGGTGGCGGCCGACACCCCGCGCGTCATGCTGATCTCGTCCCCCCGCGCCCGGGTTCAAGACCTTGTGACGGTGCTGGAGATTCTGGCAGCCGCACAAATCACATCCGTGCAAATCGTATCCATGGGGGGGCCGTGACATGACCCGTCCCCTGCCCCGCCCCAAGAAAGCCACGCAACTTGATGTGTCTTTGGCCATCGTCAACATCGTGCTTTTGCTGATCTTTTTCTTTTTGGCAACGGGGCGTCTGCTGAACCCGGTTGGCCCTGATCTGGAGCTTGCGGAAACCTCTGAACTGCCGCTGGACCAACTGCCATCCCCTATTTTGGTGGTGGCGTCAGATGGCACATGGGAATTGGACGGCAACCCGCTGGCCCCTGATTTTCTGGATATTGCTTTGCAAAGCATGCCCCAGCCCGTGGTTTTGCATGTGTTGATCAACCGCGCGGCTCCTGCCAATGCGCTGATTGGCATCCTCAACCGTCCTGAACTGGTCGAAACCGAAGTGAAACTGGTCACGCTGCACAGGCGGAGCGGCCAATGATTCTTCAACCTCACCGCGAACGCACCTCAAGCTGGTTGATTGCGCTGTCCATGTCGACAGCTGTGCATGCCGGCGCCTTTGTTTACGCCTTTGATTTGCTGCCCTTTGGTGTGGCCCCTCCCCCGATTCCTGCGGCCTTTCCACAGATCGAAATCACCAACGTGGTCATGCAGCCTGAAACGCCGCTGGCCACCCCCGAGGTCGAAACCCCCGAACCGGTCGATCCGTCAGCAGCCGAGGCTTTGCAACCAGAAGCGCTTGCTGCTGTAGAACCCGATCCTGTGGAAGCGGTTGAACCAGAAACCGCAGCCCCTGTTGACGAAGCCGAACAATCCGATCTGGAACCCGAAGCTTTGGCAGCGGTAGAGCCCGAAGACACAGCAACAGCCATTGAACCGGAAGACACAACCGCAGCCCTTGAACCCGAGAACCTGAGCCCGGTTTTACCCGAGGACGGCGCAGTTTTGCAGGGGGCTACTGTGGCCCCAACCACCCCCATCGCGCCTGAACGGATTGCAGCGGTGGCGCCCGCAGCCGGCGAAGCGGTTGGCGTTGTCACAACGGCCCCGCGTGTTGGTGCCGTGAACGCCATTCCTGACAGACCCACCCCGACCCCGGTGGCACAACCGGCTGCAGAACCGCCCTCTCCCGAGGATCTGGCCCTGCTTGAGGTCATCGACCGTATTCGCACACGTTTTGGCGATCGCTGTCTGGTGGCTTTGCCCCAGTCGGGGGGCGCAACCCCCAGCGTTGTTTTGGTGTCCGATCAGGACCGCACCATGGCCACCTTTGAACGCGAGGTTCTAAGCGACCCGAACCTGCCTGTTGATGTGCAAAACCTGCTGGTGGACGCCCGCCAATGTGCCGCGGTGGAATTTGCCCGCGCCCGCGCCGCCTATCCGCTGTTCAAGGTTGATCTGCAACTGCGCAGCCGCGATGTGGCATCCGGAGAACGCTTGATCGGCACCATCGGGAACGTCGGCGGGCGCTACACATCCTTGTTGCTGGTAGATGACAACGGCGTGGTTCAGGACTTGCGCCGCTTTACGCGGTTTGTGGGGTCCAGCGCCGAATTTGACATCCCCGTCACCCGTGACGGATCCGCCCGCGACACCAGCCAGCTTCTTGTTGTGCTGACCACCCCGGGCCGTCCGGAAACAGTCACCAACCTGTCAGGCCGCTTGGCAGAGGACTTTTTCGGGCCGCTGGACACGGAACTTGGAACACAGGGCCAAATCGCCATCCTGCCTTTCTTTGTCAGATAGGGCAGCCAAGGCAAACGCCGCCCCCCGCAGTTTTCAGTTCGGTTGCAGTTCAAAAAACCCTGTGCCAGCCGCTGCTGTGCCACCATTTTTGGCAATTTCCTGCAATAACAAAGGCATGACTTTTTGCACATCGTCACCGTCTTTGATCGCCGCCAGCGTCAACAAAGGGTCGTTGGACGCCAAAGCGATCAGCATTTGCGGCGCGGCCTCTGACCCTTCGCCAAGGCTCATTCCGAATTCGAAGGTTTGGGACCCGTCGGGTTGCGCCTGCAGTCTGGGCGACAGGTTGTAAACGCCACCCGCAGCACTCACGATGCTAAGCCACACAGTCCGACCGCGCACATCACGCACGCGCCCCAGAACAGTACCGCCACTTTGCACCGCATCAGTGTCCAGCGTCACCACAGGTTCCACCGCTTCACGCCCCTGCAGGGCCCGCGCAAAGTCCAGCGCTGCACATTGGCTGTCGTTGATCTGGCGGTTCACCGTCGCAGGTTCCGCGCCAAATTTTTCGCCATAGGCTTGCGGCAATTGCGCCAATGCCCCTTCGATGGCTGCAAAAACCTCAAGCTTGCCGGAATTTTCACCCGATGTGATCCGCGTGGCAAAGGTGCAGGCCGATCCCGCATTGTAGCCTGCCAAAAACCCTTGGCGCGTGTCTGCATCGGGCGCAGGCATCGCCGCTGCCGCAGTTTCGGTTTCCGTGGGCTCTGTTGCGGTTTCCACCACTTCGGCACTGTCGAACATGCCTGATTGCCACGCGCCTATGCCCGCTCCTGCAACGACCAATGCCAGCACCGCCGCAATCAGCCCCGTTTTGCTTTTGGGCGCATCAGCTGTGGTCGGCGCCATCGTTTGCTGGGGCGGAATGGTCTGTGAAAATGGAACTTCCGTAGAACCGGCCCCAAAGGGGCTTTGCGACACGTCACCCGTCCCGATACCAATCCCCGTTTGCGTCATCGGGGCCTGCGTCTGTGGAAAACTGGTGTGTTGGGTAGAGCCGGGCGGTTGCTGCAGCCCGGTTTGGGCACCGAACCCGCCCGTCTGGATAGGCGCACCCGTTTGTTGCGGGGCCATAGTACCGGGCGTCATTGTGCCAGGGGCCATGGTCCCCGGCGGCATAGATCCCGCGATCATGGTTTGATCCATGTCACCGCCACCCGGTAAAGGTGCCGCACCTGTGTAGCGCGCTGGTATCGCTTGGCTGCCTTCCACCATCGCGGCCACGTCACTCATGCGGGCGGGGCGGAACTGCGGATCAGGTTCAAGCATATGCGCCAGAAGCGGCTGCAATTCGGGATAAATATCACTGAGATCAGGAATGGTGCGGCGCGCGTTCACGGCCTCGACAACGGACGATCCCATGTCGATGGGCGTGCCCCGCACCGCCGCTGCAATCAACAAGCCAAGCCCATAAATGTCGGTGCGCGGACTGATGACACTGTCAAAGTGACCCAGTTGTTCAGGCGAGATATATTTGAACTTGCCCGCCAGCTGGCCGTGCAAGGTGCCTTCGGTCATTTCAGTGGATTTGGCGATGCCAAAATCGATCAAAACCGCATTGTCGACGTTCCCTTCCGGCAACATCACATTGTCTGGCGACAGGTCACGGTGGGTGACTTCACGCGCGTGCGCCTTGTCGAGACCCTTGGCCAATCGCACCAGCAAACGCAGGGATTGATCCAGCGAAATGGGGCCGCTTTTGGCGACCATATCCGACAACGGCACCCCGTCGATGAAATCCATAATCAGGCAGTAACGGCCCAATTCGGGATCAGGGATAAAGTTGAAATAACGTACAATGGCCTCGTCGGCCAGTTGGCTTAAAATACGGGCTTCGCGTTTGAAAAGGGTCAGAACCTTTTCGTCTTTGGACAGCGATGGCAGCACAATCTTGATGGCCACAGGGTCGCCAGTGTAGATGTGTTCGCCGCGATAAACTTCGCCCATCCCGCCGGCGCTGATCAGTTGCTGCACCTTGTAGTTGTTGTTGATGACGGCGCCAATAATGGCGTCGGCTTCAGAATCCGCAGGGGTTTCTTCAGGGGCGGCGTCCTGCGCCGGAGCTTGGGTTTCCGCATTTCCGGCTGCAACTTCGGCAGGCTGTTCGGGGTCCTGAGGCGCGTCCTCGGCAGGGCTTGCCGCCGGTACAGGCGGAATTGGCACTGGCGGAACGGGCAAAGGTGTATTGATGCCAGCGATACGGGTTTTGTCGTCGTCGTCCTCAGGTGGGGGCGCGGTGTTGTCGGGGCCAGACATGGCTACACCCCACCATCTTGCGCCATGCACTGCATGACAACGCAGGTGACGTTGTCCTTGGCGCCGCGGTCCAACGTCACGGTGATCAATTCATTGCAAACATCTTGCGTGGCCTCGCCAGAACCAATGCCTTCGAGATGGTCGTGGATGTCGCTGTCGGACAGGTGTTCCGTCAATCCGTCAGAGCACAGCAAAAACACGTCACCGTCTTGCAACTGCCCTTCGATGATGTCGCAGCGTGGATCGTCCCAGACCCCCACGGCACGGGTGATGACGTTTTTGCGGGGCCATGTTTCGGCTTCGGCCTCTGAAATGGCACCGTTGGACAGCAGTTCCTGTACTTCGGTGTGATCCGTGGTTTGCTGCACAAGCTGGCCGTCGCGCAGAAGATAGATGCGGCTGTCACCGGACCACACACAGGCGTAGGTGTCTTCAAAGGTCAAAAGCGCCACAACTGTCGATCCAACCGTGCCGCCCTGCTGCACAGAAGGATGGGCGCGGATGGTGTCGTGGGCGCGGGTCAGGCGCTCCATAAAGCGGGCAGTCAGGTCTTGCAAAGACGATGACATACCGACAGAGGCGACTTCATGTGTAATGGCCTGCGACGCGAAATCACCCGCGTCATGGCCGCCCATGCCGTCCGCGACAACCCACACGCCAAAGTCCTGACGGGTCATCAGGCTGTCTTCGTTGTGATCGCGCACGCGGCCTTGGTCTGTGGCTTTGCCTGTGCTGAAGCGGAAATATTCGTTCTCGATCATGTGTCCTCGTCCCCTGTTACCAGGTCGGTTTCTTGTTGTTCTGTATCTTGTATGGCGCTTTCGGCCACGGGGTCAGCCACGTGTCCAGGCTGTGGCTCGGGTGCGCCTACGCCTGTGATCATCCACGCCAGCGCATCGGGGCCGGGCATGCCCGCCGCCCCCATAAAGGCCGTGGCACGCACACCGGGCACACCCGCTGACCACCAATAGCTGCGGTGGGACACCGCGCGGACATGATCCACCGGCCCCGCGGCCTTCAAAAGTGCAGTGGGATCAGGTTCGGGGTTCACAGCCCAATAAAACGCGGGTTCGGGGTCTTGCGCCGCTGCAGGATGCCCGCCAGCCGCAGGTATCAATGCCCCCAAGCTATCTGGCACAATCCCGAGGGCTGCCCCTGCCATCTGTTCAGCAGCCGCATAGAACGTCTGGTCGTGGTCCAAAACAGGCGGGCTTTGCGATGCGCCACCCTGATCCACCAGCGTCAAGGGAAACCGCCGCCCCACCTTATCGCGGCTGGGACAAATGACCCCGCGCACAGGCCACGGTGTGTCCAGCACCGACGGGCCGATCCAAAAGCGGATGGGTTGCATCGCATCATAAACCGGCTGCCAATCGTCGCCCACATATTGACGGATGTGGCTAAGGCTTGGGACCAACCAGCTTTCAAACGCCGATTGCATGACACCCGACATCCCGTGGCTGACAAAATCCCCAAAGGCAGGGTGTTTGCCGAACCAACCCAAGTGGGGAAAGATATGACCCGTCATGACGCGATCAGTCCAGGCTGGCGGGGCATTTGAAGTCCCGCAATTCGCGCATGGTAAAAGGGTTGGCGATGGCGTTGATCGTGAAATCATAGGTAATGTTGCGCCCGCCGATGGTGTAGGTGGCCCGCAACGTATCGCCCCGTTGGTTCCGTGCCGACGCAGAGCGCAGAAATTCGATGAACGTCCAGCTTGATCCACGCAACTGCAACCCGCTGTCGCGGTCCAGCGTTGGCGTCAGTTCCAACACTGTCGCTTTGCCCGGTCCCGGCCACACAACCGTTTTGGGGCTGTCGCCGCGCACTGTCGGGATCTCCATATCGTTGATCGTCAGCTTGGCGCTGTCGATGGTCGGATGGCTGTCCACATGGGCCACCGTGATTTCGACCTGTGGCGCTGTCCCGCCTGCGAAAAAGGCTTGGCGGATGCGTTCTGCACGCTCAAACTGCCGCAGGGTGGATGTGGACAGGCGCGACGCAAGTGGGCGGTCCTGCACATACCGCAGCCCCTCGGATGTGCGTTCCACATGTTCGTTCAGATAGGTCGCAAAGAAGCTGTCCATATCCCCGCCCGGCCCGAAGAACTTGGTGAAGTTGTCCATGGACACCGACCGCTGCGCATTCGCAAAGGGATAGGATGATGTGATGGTCTGGCGGCAGAAGAACGTGATCTGATCGGTCAGCGCACGGTTCATCGTGGCCAGATTTGCGTCGGATGCCCCTTTTTGGAAATCGCTTTCCGCCTCGTTGATCAGCCCCGCCAAAGTGGGCGGCATCTGACTGTTGTATTGTGTGAGGTTGGACAAAAGCTGCGGCATCATCACCGCCGATTGGCCCGGATTGCTGACAGACAGGCGCAGGTTGTTCCAGACTTGGCCCAGATTGCCCAGCACCGCGTCAATAGCGCGTTGACCGGATGGACCTTCCAGCAGCTCATGCCACATGACGAATTCTTCTTCGATGCGCTCGATGGGGCGCGTGATGGAATCGCCGCCTCCCCCGCCGCCGCCGATGATCGCACCACCTGCACCGCCGCCTTTGCCCAAAACCGCATCCATCAAAATACGCTGAACGCCAGAGGACCGGGACCGCACGCGACCAATCACCGAATTGGACACGCTGGCCCCAACGGACCCCGCGTCGGTGTTCAGCGCGGCACCCCCCGCCAGCATTTCAGGTGTGAGCCCTTCCATGCCTTCAAATTCACGGGTCAGTTTGGTTTCCGCATCGACTTCGCGCACCAGCATCAAGATAGGCGAGGCCGAAGCGGAGGCCGCCGCCCCAAGCGCATTGTAGCGCGGCTTGTCGGCGGCCATAGACGCCAATGCCAGATTGTCGAACAACCCGTCCCACGCCTTTTTGAAATCGGCGCGGTAACGTTCCTGCAAGGCGCGGTCGAGACGGTTGATCTGGTCGTCGATTTCCGTGCGTTGGCCTTCGTCGTCGCTTTCTTCACCCAAGACCCATTGGTCGTCGCGCAAGCGTTGGGCCACGACTTCAAGCTGCGGGAAGAAATAGGACCAGAAGCCTTCGTAAGTGAAAATGCCATCCACTTTCAACGCGCTCAGGTCGCTGCCGTCTTTGGCTTCAAACACCAGTGACGATGTTGATCCGGTGCGTTCTGTCAGCACCCAATCACGCAGGCCCGCGCCCTTGGCGCCGTCCATCACAAGCGCATAGGCCTGATCCACGATAGGCAGTTGCACGATGGCGGCACGGGCAGTTGTTACGGTTTTGCCATCGGTGGACACCAGCAGACCCCGCGCATCATCCAGTTCCAGCATGGCAGTCAAATGGTCGTTCAACTGGTCGCGTGTGTTGATGCCGTCACGGCCCTGAAAGGCTGCACGCCACAACTGGTCAAAATAGGATTTGATGGCCTCGTCGTTGTCGCCTTTGCCCTGACCACCCAGCGACATATACACTTTCAAGGCGCGGTAAATTTCGGTCGTTTCACCAGAATTGATGATGTAGGGCATTTGCTGTTCCAGCGCCAACATCATGCGCGGCCGCAACATTTTCTCAAGCGCGTCAGAGTATGACTTTTCCGCCGCCGCTTGCAGACGGTTCCGTTGACCCAGCCCCAGCCCTTCCCAGACTGTCGCGTCTTCACTGTCGCCGTAACCTGCGGGCATGTCACGGATGTCGTTCAAAAACGGCAGGATCGGATCAAGCTGGATGTCGCCAATCAGCTCGCGATTGATTTCGGTGACGGCTTCGCGTTCGTAGGTGTCAGCTTCTTTCTCGGCGATTTCGACCAGCGATGCGTTCTGCCAATAACTGTACCCAAGCGCACCCAACAATCCCAAAGTGCCCAAGACAATTGTGCCGATGGCCAAGCCGCGGAAAATAGCAGTGCGGCGGATGGCCTTGCGGTCATGGCTAACCCAATCGCGTTCTTCAAAGATCACCTTCTTCAGCAGATCATGGATGAAAAAGCTTTTGCCTTTGCCGGACATAAACGACGACGCAAACCCGCCGCCACCTTCGCCAATGCGGCTCATGGCGCCAAGGACCTGATCGATGGGCGTGCCTTCCTGCGTGCCAGAGGTGAAATAAAACCCGCGCAGCATGGCGTTGGTTTTGTAGCGTGTCGGTTCAAACACGCGGCGCAGGAATTCACTGACGTTGTCGCGCATCAGGGCCATCTGCCCCGGCAAACCAAAGATGGAAATGCGTGCGATGCCGTCAGGTTCTTCGGTCAAGCGGTCAATGACCTCGTCAGACATCCGCGCCACAAGCGCATCAAATTCGTCAGCGACCCCTTCGTGGGTCAGCGCCTTGCGGTCTTTGGTCTGGAACGTAACACCCCAAACGCCATTGCGGCGCGCCATGGAAAAGCTGGAAAAGAACTCGCGGAAACCCGAAATAAGATCCGCCTTGGTGAAAAGAACATAAACCGGGAAATCAATCTTGAGGGTCTCGTGAACCTCCGCCAGACGCGCGCGCACCGTTTCCGCGTGCCGCGCCAGCGTTTCCTCATTGGCCGTCATCATGTCTTCGACAGAGAAAGCCAGAATCACGCCATTGATCGGCTGATTGGGACGGCTTTTCTTGAGCAAATCAAGGAAGGATTGCCAGCTGGCTTCATCTGCCGCCGCGTCGCTGTCCTGTGTCGTGTAGCGCCCCGCCGTGTCGATCATGATCGCATCTTCGGCAAACCACCAATCGCAGAACCGCGTGCCGCCAAAGCCTTCAAGGCCAGCCGCCGCATCACCCGCCAAAGGAAATTCGATTCCGGAATTGACCAAAGCCGTCGTTTTGCCGGCACCGGGGGGGCCGATAATCACATACCAGGGCAGATCATACAGATAGGTCGAACCGCCCGACTTTTTCAGGGTCGCCAAAGCGCCTTGCATCCGTTCTGCCAGAACCGCACCATCGCCTGTGGGCTCTTCCGGCATGATGGCGTCTTCCAGAAGGTCCGCCGCCTTTTTGCGCCGCCGCCAGCGTATGAACCAGATCGTGCCAAAGACCGCGACCAGAATGCCGATAATCAGCAAACGGAACCAGACCGTTGCAATAAACAGGATCGGCGTCATGGGCGGGATCACCCAAATCGCAACGATCAAAGCAAGGAAACAAAACACCAGTAACGTGGTGCGCAACCATGGCCGTTCAGCCAGTTTCAACTTCGGCATACGCAGTCTCAAAATGAGCCCTCCCGGGCAATCAGAACATCAACGCGGCGGTTTTGCGCGCGCCCTTCTGCAGTGTCGTTGGTGGCGATGGGTTCGGCTTCGCCTTTGCCTTGCACAGTGACACGGCTGGGGTCTGTCAGCGTGCTGCGCAACACTGTTGCAGCAGCTTCAGCGCGCGCCACCGAAAGGGCTTCGTTTTTGGCAAAAGACCCTTGGGCATCGGTGTGACCAATGACCAGTATCGGCCCCGGTTCTTCGTTCAAAACTTCGGTAAGACGCGCGGCCAATGGCACAAATTCGTCGCTGACGCGGCTGCTGCCAACCCCGAACAACAGCTTGTTACCGACACGCACATAGATGTATTCACCCTGCTGGCCGACTTCGACTTGTTTGGCGCTGATTTCCAAAGCCAAGCCTTCCTGAATGCGTTCCAACTGACTGGACTCTGCCACGAAAACAGGTCCTGCCGTGCGTTCCAGTACAACGTTAAACTGCGTCGGATGCATTTCGCGCAATTGCGTGGCGACTTCGGACCCTTCGCCGTTGACCAATGTGGACAGCGTGACAAAGAAGCCTACCAGAATAGCGGCCGCCATTCCTGCAATGGCCCAGATCGGCACCACGCCAAAGCGGCGCTTGCCACCAAAGATCACCGGCAGCCAGCGCACCGACATGTCTTCGTCGGGGCGCTGTTTCACGCGACGCAGGGTTTCGTAGATGGCGTTTCTGATCCGCGCCAGCTCCACGGACCCGTTGGGCATGGTGCGATATTGCCCTTCAAAGCCCAGCGACAAGCACGTCAGCATCAGTTCCAACAGCTGATAGCGTTGGCCCGGCGCTTGCATCGCTTTGCCTGCTTCCTCGAAGAAACCCACACCGGAATCGCGTTTCTGGAAGAACCGCGCAACCATCGAATACTGGATCCACATGCCACGGTCCGCGCCGGGCAGGTTTTGCACAATGTCGTCGGCAGTGCCACACAGCGCGTATTTCGCCACCAAAGCTTCGTGCGGGTCCACGCCCGCGGCCACCGCGTTGCGTTCAAAAGCGTCGATTTCGCGGGTCACGTGCTCCATCAGCGGGGCCGCTTCCATTTCGACCATGCCGGTGCGCAAACGCCCGAACAGGATCAACAGGTTTGCGGCAGCCGCCACCAAGGGGTTCGATGATCCGCCTTTGCCAAGCCCTGTCGCCTGCAACGCCTGATGCAGGGAAATACGCGGCGTCGCGGCAGGTTGTTGCTGCGGCTGGGCTTGTTGCTGCGGCATCTCGGGAAAAAAGCCTTGGGCATTTGGCCCGCCGGGTGATCCGATGGCGGATGTGCCAATAGCGCTGGGTTGCGCAGGTGCGGCTTGCGGCAAAGCGCCGCCAAGCCATGTGTTGCCACCCGCTGGTGGTTGCGGCGCGGCGGCAGGTTGTGGCGCAAAGGCAGGGGGGTGTTGGGGCGGCGCATCAAAGGGGGAGGCCCCCGTCGTAGGTGCCACACGCCCCGGCTGTGCGTAGGGTGACGGTTGTGGCGCGGGTTGTGGGATGGGGGCCGGTTGCGGGATCGGTGCCTGAGCGGGCGGCACAGGCAACGCGCCCCCAATGACCGTGCGATCATTGTCAGCAGGCGGTGCGCCAAACGGCGATGCACCGGGTGCCGGCGGTTGCCCCAAAGGCTGGCCCGGCATCCCGCCCGCGTTGTCGAAGGGGCTGCTGCTGGCGGGCGCTTGTCCGCCCGGCCCTGATGGGTTGCGCAATTGGCTGGGGTCCGGCAGCTTGCCTCCAAACACCGTTTTGTCGTTGTCGTCAGACATCACAATTTCTCCGGTATCGCCCACAGTTCAAGTTTTAGTTCCGGCCAGTCGCCTGCAAAATGCATCCCGATCGCAGGGGCGGTGGAAAATTCCTTCCACAGCGGCGTGTTCTTATCGAGCAGGAAATACACGTTCGTCGCCACAACGCGGATCTGACGCGGCGGGTTGGGCAAATGTTCCAGCCCGATGCCGGGCAGGTTGTTTTTCACAATCTCGGACATGCGCGTGTTGGGGCCAACCTTGGCCAGTTGCGGGAACTGCTGCTGCACTTGGGTGCGTGGCTTGCCGGTTTCCACCTCGATCACAAAAGTCGCTTCGCGGAACAGATTACGGTCCGCAACCTCGGCCAAGAACGAGTTCTGACGCACTTGGTTCAGGTTCAAACGCACGGCACGGCCCACATCGCGCGACAGCAAATGCTGGATGTCATTGACGATGGGCGCGATGGTGCCTTTGGGATCGGTATGATCGTAGGGTGGATATTCGGGCGCCATACGCGTTGTGTTGTTAAACGTCGAAAGCTCACCTGCGATGCCGATGAACTTGCGATATAATTCTTCTGGGTGGACAGCGTGCAACGCATTCATGTGGCGCAGAATACCAATTTCGCGGTTCAGCGTCATCAGCATCAGATAATCCAACGCCTGCATGCCACCACCGGCAGAGGGGTCAGCCGCAAAGCGCGCAAGGTTTTGCAGCTTGGCTTCAATCCAGCCGATGACATTGGTCAGATAGCCCTGCAACGTAGGGTGCGCGGCCAACACCAGCCCGGCGGGGGGGACCGTTTCATCAAAGGTGATCACGCCATCACGGATTTCGGCAATGCGGGCCAAACGGATGTTCTGATAGCCGGGCTTCGGGGTCTTGCGCACCGAAAGCTCAAGACGGGGCACGGCGATTTCCAGATCATGTTCGATGCGCATGGCGGACGCATTGTTGACGACTTTTTCAGAGGCCAGCATGAAACGCGATGTGGCGCCTTCTTCATCAAGACCCACGTCCTGACCGTTTTGCGACGGTTCTGGAAGGGTCAACCAAACGAACAAACCAGCGGCGTCTTCGGCAACTTCAACTGGCATGGGCAACGGATCGTTGGTGGGGGCGTCAAAGGCCAAACCATCGGCCATGATGCCTGCGACACGGCGCAGCCCGATTTTGGATTGTTTGGCCTGATCGGTGTCCAGTGCCAATGCCGTAATGCCCCAAGGGTAAGGGGTCAAAACCTGCGTGCGCGCTTCAATCAACTGTTCCAGATAGCGGTCTGCCTGCTGCAAATGCTGGGGTTGCAGGAACAACCCTTCTTTCCAAGCGACTTTGCTGAACAATGACATTGGTTTCCAATCTTCAATCTTACAGTCGAAAGGCACAAAAGGGCGTCCAAACGAAGACACCCAAAGGCATGCGCCTTTTCACAAATTCAGTTAACGCAATCTTGCGGCCCCTGCCCGCCGGGGTCAACCCAAAGGGGTGGGTTAGCATCGGAAATCGGCACGATACATCCGCTTAGGCTCAGGACCCACTAATTCTACATCGTCAGCGACAATTTCACAAAACTTCAGCGGTTTGGGACGTGCAGGGAATAGTGGTTCTATTTAAAAACGGCCCAAGACGCTGAAAGGAAGTGAAATCGTCACCCTGCGGGTTCGCCGGATTTTCTCTCTCACTGTGTCACATCTGCTTGAAATAGAACCACTATTCCTGCGCAGACCCGCCTTGTCAGAGAAAAAATCTGGTGAACTGACGATGCAGAATTAGTGGGTCCTGAGCCTAAAGATGCTGCGCAAACTCCATACGGCTGTGCAAAATCCGCAAAACCTGAACATGACCATCCGCGTCGCGGCGAAAAAAGATGATGTGTTTGTTGCAAGGACACGACAGCACACCGGGCTTGATGTCGTTGCGCGGGCGTTCATACAAGATGCCGTCGGCGATGTTTGCGAATGTGGTCGCGATGGCATTCAGATACGTATTTCGTTGCGCGATGCCCCATGTCGTTTGTGTGTAGCGACCGATGCCTTTCAAATCTTCACGCGCCATAGGCGTCAGTGTCAGCTTAGGCACGCTTTCGGGCTTCTTCATCCAGCTCGCTCAAAACACCGTCCAGATCAAACGGCACGGTTTCCCCCCGGTCGGCTTGTGCCCATGCAGGGTCGATAGCATCGCGCAATTTCTGCAGCTTGACGGCGTGTGTTTCTTCGGCGGCGATCTTGTCACGCAAAGCTTCGCGGATGACTTCGGAGGCGTTGTTGTACAGGCCGGAGTTTACTTTTTCGCGGACGTAATGATCCAGGCGATCCGTCAGGGATACATGCATTGAAGAACTCCTTTACGAGACAACAGAGCGCAAAGGATACAAAGATTGTCAAAGTTTGTAAATCAGAGGTGCTTCAAGGCCGGCACATGATGCCCGGCCTTGGAGTTTTGCATCAGAACTGGAAGCGGATTTGTCCGGTCAACGCGGCACTGTTCAATGTGCTGGACCCACGCAGGTCAGCACGGACAGACGCGTTAAACTGGCGCAATGGCTTGCCTGTTTCGGATTTGTCGAAAACTTTGATGTAGTTCATGCCAAAGCTGATTTCCGCATAATCCCCGATCGTTGACGACGTCAGCGGGTTCACCGTTGGCACGCCACGACGGTCGGTAAAGGTCGTGCCCAGATCGTCAGACAGATCGGCATAGTACGTGCCTGTCGCAAAGTAGTTGCGCGCGGATTTGCCATCGTCGGCCACAGACACTTTGGAAACCGTGCTGCCCAGGAACAGGATTTGCGACAGGTGATCGTCGATTTCCAAAGTCGAGGTATCTGCAAACAGAACATCGCTGGTTTCAGAATCGGTCAGCGAGAAGCCAATCGTCGGCACCACGTTCCACCCATCCGCTTTCAGCGGAATGGAATAGCTGACCGCACCGGAAACCGTTGTGCTTTTCACGTCAAACGGAACATCCGTCAAACCCAGACCCGCAAAGCCGTTCAAGCCGACGTTTGTCAGTTTGAAGTCGGTTTGTTCAGACCGCACCTGCAAATCCATCGTCCAGCGATCTTTAGATGCTGTGATGTAGGCCCCTGCATAGCGTTGGTCGAAGTCCGCCGTTGTCACGCTAACCGCGCTGTTGGAAAACAGCCCTGTCACCGGATCAAGCGCAAAGACAGGCTGTGTGCTTGTCCCGCTGTTGATGCCTGCGATCCCGCCAAAGGCCAGATCCCAACCGCTGTAGTGACCCTGGAAGCAGCCAAAGTCGCCGCCAACCTGCAAACCATAGTAGTTGGCGCTTAGGTCACTTGGGGTCGTCAAGCCGCTGGTGAGGTCCGTGGTTGTGCCTTCTGCATCAGCTGTACCGCCCGTGGCCCGTGTCCAAACCCCGTACCCGCATTTGTCTTCTGTCGGCAGCGCCAGACCGGACACAAACGGGCTTGTTGGACGGTTTACAACCGCGCCGATCAAGGACTGTGACAAGGCCACGTTGCCCGCAATGCCGCTTACGCCCGGGTTCACCGCATCTTGCAAGACCAAGTCTCCGAAGGTCGGTGATCCGCCCGTGGTGTCTTTGGTCAGGAAGAAGATTGTCAACGTGTCGAAGGGCAGAATGGATGCCGGATCAAGGCTAAACGTATAGTCGTTGGCCGCCCCAAGGGACCCGTCCACATCAATCAAAACGATGTCATTGGTTTGCGCCCCAAGGCCTGTGCCCAGATCGTTGATCACGATGTTGTAGTTGCCAGACACTGCGCCGCTTGCCGTGATGATATCGGCTTGTGTGCCTGCCCCACCAGCGCCTGCGCTAAAGTCTACGTCAAACGCCAGCGTGCCGCCGTTGCCAGTCAACCCGCCTGTGATGCTCATGGCGTCGCCGGCTGTGCCATTTTGCAACGACATGGTGCCAGCCCCGATGTTCACGTTGCCGCCCACGGACGCGCCATTGGCCACGTTGATGATGCCATCGTTGCCACCGGTTGTGACGTTGTTGAGGTTTCCGGCCAACGTGCCCCCAAAGGTCAAGGTACCGCCTTGGTTGTTGAAGTTGGCCGTTGTGATCGTTTGACCCGCTGCAATCGTTGTATCCAATGTGGTGTTGATCGCCGTTGTCACCGTCACATCGTTCACAAAGTTCAACGCACCGTTCGTGGCATTCAGCGTGCCTGTGATCGTGCTGCCGGTCAGCGTTGTTGTGCCTTGGCTTGTCACGTTGCCCGCGATGTCACCCAGCACATTCAATTCAGACCCGACGCCGGTTGTCACGCCACCTGTTGCCGTCAGCGTTTGGCCCGCGTTCACAGTCATGGGATTGGCAGCGCTTGTTCCATTGTGCGTCACCGCACCTGTAACAGTTGAATCGCCATCCACAATAACCGTGCCAGTCGACGTCAGGTTGCCAGTGATCGTGCCTGCCAGATTGGCAGCGCCCGCGTTGGTCACGTTGCCGGTGATGTTGCCATCCATATCCAGCGTTCCTGTGGCAGAGTTTGTCACACCGCCAGCCGCTGTGGTCGTGCTGCCTGCGCCCACGGTCAGCGCCCCGTCATTGGCAAGGCTTGCCGCTGTGGTGTTGCCGTTCAAGGTCATGGTGCCACCCGCCGCGTTCGTGGCCGCACCGGAGGCCGTCAGCGACCCGGTTCCACCAACAGTCAATGTGCCACTGTTCGAAAGCGTGCCTGCTGTGCTTGCGCCGTTGATGTTCAACGCCCCTGTGCCAGAGTTGGTGATGTTGCCAGCCGTCAACGCGCTGTTGGTGGTCATAACGCCAGCGCCGGAATTTGTGATGTCTCCGGTGGTCGCAGCCCCCGACACTAAGATGTTGCCGGTGTTCGATGTGCTTGCCGCGTTATAAGTCCCCCCAACCTGAAGGCCGCCGCTGTTGGTCACAGAGCTCGTCGCACTCAGGTTGTTGGTTACAATCAGATTGCCGCTGGTTGTGATGGTGCCTGTTGTATTCAAAGACGCCTGCGCCGACAAAACACCGGTGTTGGTGATCGACCCCGTCGTCGCATTCCCCGTCACGGCCAAGCTGCCCTGGTTGTTGACATCGCCTGTGGTCAGCGTGCCGCCAAAGGACGTGCCGTTCAGGTTGGTCAGGGTGCCGCCGATTGCGGCGTTGCCGGCTACATTCGTAGTGCCGGTGGCCGCGGTCGTCAGATTGCCAGAAACCGCCAGAGAGTCGCCTGTGTTCAGGGTCCCCGAGTTGGTCATGTCGCCATCGACATCAACAGCGCCCGTCGCAGTCAAGGTGCCCGAACTGTCCAGATTGCCGTCAATGTCCGTGGTTCCGGTCACCGTCAGGTTGCCAGAGTTGTCCGCCGCACCCGTGTCCAGCGCCCCGCCCACGGTCATCGTGCCGTCGTTGTCCAACGCCCCGGCCGCAGTGGCATTGCCCGTCACATTGAGGGTGCCCGCGCCCGAGTTGTTGATAGCCCCGCTTGAGGTCAAAGCCGCATTGGCCGTCAATGTGCCGGAGTTGTCCAGCGTGCCAAGATTTGCGTCCCCCGTCACCGTCATGGTGCCAGAGTTATCGGTGTTGCCTGCGGTCAACGTGCCGCCAAAGGTCGCGGTGTTGTCATTGTCCAACGTGCCACCCAACGTGGCATTGCCCGCAACGTCCAAAGTGCCTGCGCCCGTGTTCGACACATCACCTGTTGTGGTCAAAGTGCCATCAAGGTCCGCCGTGCCGGTGTTGGTCAAGGTGCCAACGCTGGTGTTGCTTGTCACATTCAACGTGCCTGTGTTTGTGGTATTGCCCGCCGTCAACGTGCCACCCAGATTTGTCACAGCGCCGTTGGTCAACGTGCCGTTGATCTGCGTGTTACCCACCACATCGACCGTACCAGACGTGGTTGTGTTGCCTGCGGTCAATGTGCCGCCAACATCAAGGTCACCCTGTGTATCCAGCTCGCCAAAACCCGCGTTACTGGTCACATTCAATGTGCCTGTGTTGGTGGTGTCACCCGCCGTCAATGTGCCACCCAGATTTGTTACAGCGCCGTTGGTCAAGGTGCCGTTGATCTGCGTGTTGCCGGTGACGTCAACAGTGCCAGACGTGGTTGTGTTGCCTGCGGTCAACGTGCCGCCAACATCAAGGTCGTCCGATGTGCTCAACGTGCCCGCAACGCCAAGATTGCCGCCCAGGTTCATCGTGCCAAGGTTGTTCAAAGTGCCGCTGGCCGTCAGGTCCACACCCGCGCCGCCCGTCATGTTGCCGGAATTGATAACATCTGTCGTGGTTGTGTCATCTGTCAAAGTCATCGTACCCAAGGAGCTGTTGGTGATGCCGTCGCCAACGTTGCCTTCCAAGGATGCCGTGCCAGAGTTGTTTACCGATCCGGTAATCCCACCCGTGCTGACCAAGGTGCCGCCGGTAGACACGGACACATCTGCGTCTAACAATCCGGCTGCATTCAATGTGCCTCCATTGGACGTGCCGATTGAACCGTTGCCACCATTGACTGTCAGTGTCTCACCCGCGTCGGTGTTGATTGTGCCGCTGTTGCCGACGTTGCCACCTGTGCTCAAATCACCCGTCAGGTTCAGGGTGCCGCTAGAGTTGTTGATGACAGTACCGCCAACCGATCCGGACACATCGGCCACACCGCCGTTGCCCGTCCCGCCTGAGTTCCGCAGGTTGCCTGTGATGGTGCCGTTGCTTGTCAGGGTCGCACCCGACGCGTTGTTCACGTCTCCGTCCAGCGTGCCGCCTGCATTGGTCAGCGTGCCGCCTGAGTTGTTGTTCATGGTGCCTGCACCAAGGGTGGTGCCGCTTGCCAGATCAATAGTGCCGGTGTTGGTCACGGTGGTGATGTTGGTCATGGACCCCGAATTAAGGTTCACGTCACCCGCGTTGACCAGTGAATTGTTGTTGAAGTCGACATTGGCCGTGGTGTTGACCGTGCCTGTGCCAAGGTTGTTCAGGCCACCGTTCAGGGTCTGATCCAAGCCGTAGTTGATGATGCCTGCGTTGGTGGTGTTGCCTTGCAGCAAAACACCCGCACCGACGTTGGATCCGGTCCCCAGAACAATGCTGCCCCCATTGACCGTAAAGGTGCCGGACCCTGTGGAATTGTTGATGGCGCTGTTGTTGGTGAACGTGCCGCCCACGGTCAGCGTCGAGGTGTCCACACCGTTGACTGTTGCGTCGTTGATGAAGTTGCCTGTGACGTTCACGTCCGAGTTGACGTTGACGGTGCCGTCGTTTTGCACGTTGCCGCCAATGGTGCCGCCGGACATGTTCAGGGTGGACGTCGCCGCCTGGTTGTCGACATTGCCGGTGACAGAGCTGTTGGCCCCCATCGTCGTGGTGCCGCCCGCTTCGTTGTTCAAAGCCCCCGCCGTGCCATTCAGCGTCAAAGTGCCCGCGTTGTTGGCTGTGCCTTGCAGCGTGGCGTTGGCGTTGATCCCTGCCACATTGTCGTTATCCAGATTGCCTGTGACCACGGATGTGCCGCTTAGGGTCACTGTGCCTGTGTTGGTCACAATGTTGCCTGTCAATTGTGCGTTGCCGTTCACGTTCAGAACCGCACTTGCGTCGTCGTTTGTGACGTCACCTGTCAGGCCCGCCCCATTTTGCAGCGTGACCGTGTCGTTGTTGTCCACGGCCCCCGTCAAGGCGCCGCCGTTTTGAACAATCAACGTGTCGTTGTTCACAACGCCATTGGTGGCTGTGACATTGCCGCTGCCTTGCACCCGCGTTGTGCCATCATTTGTGACAACGCCTGTCAGTGTGGATGTGCCGTTCAGGTTCAGGTTTGCGCCTGCGTTGTTCTGCGTGGTGCCGTCGATGTCGCCATCCAC
This sequence comes from Ascidiaceihabitans donghaensis, assembly GCF_900302465.1. NCBI lineage: Bacteria > Pseudomonadati > Pseudomonadota > Alphaproteobacteria > Rhodobacterales > Paracoccaceae > Ascidiaceihabitans > Ascidiaceihabitans donghaensis. The sequence goes on from NZ_OMOR01000003.1 coordinate 77,317, forward strand.
GTTCGCGGTGTTGCTGTTGGTCAGGTTGCCACCGATGGAACCAGTACCCGCGACATTCACAGTGCCCGTCGTGTTATCGACGTTGCCGTTATAGTCGCCGTCGACATTCATTGTGCCTGTGTTGGTTGTGTTGCCCGACACGGTCACATTCGCGCCGTTGCTCACAGCCAATGTGCCGCCGTTGTTGACGTTGTTGCCCACAGTCGAGGCCCCTGCCCCGGTTGCCGTGCCTGTGAAGTTCAGGTTGCCGCCGGATGCGTTGTTCACCACCGAAGACACGTCGCCTGCGATCGTTGCAGTGGATCCGCTTTGGTTGGTCAAAACAGCACCCAACACGCCATCCGCGCCAATGTTCACATTGCCTGCCGTGCTGGTCAGGTTCGTGGTCAATGTGCCGTTGATGTTGGTCGTGCCGCTGTTTTCCATGTTGTTGACGCCAGTGACATTTGCCCCTGTGTCCACTGTCAATGTGCCTGCGTTGTTGGTTTGCGCTCCGTTCAGCACGCTTGTGCCGTTCAGCGTCAACTGTCCGCTGGCGTTGTTCGTGACCTGGCCGCCCACGTTGTCACTGACCGTCAGCGTGCCATCGTTGGTCACTGTGCCAGTGATCGCGCCCCCCACAGAACCCGTCGCGCCGCTGTCCACATCGACGTTGCCGCCAACTGTGCCGCCGACGCTTGTGTTGCCTGCGGTGACATTCACATCACCGCCCACATTGTTGTTAACGGTCGCTGTGCCTGCGCTGTTCACGTTGCCCGTCACATCATCGACAGTCGCCGTGCCACCCGATGCGACATCTAGGTTCGTGCCAACCGCGCCTGTCAGCGTCGTCGTGCCACCTGTGACGTTCAACGCGCCGCTGACGCCAGCGCCACCGGTGAAAGTACCCGCCGTTGTGACGTTGCCAGTGATCGCGCCGCCAACCGTGCTGGACGAGCCTGCGTTCACGCTCACACCATTGCCGACAGTCCCAGTGACATTGCCTGCGCCATTTGTCACAGCAAGGTTACCTGTCACATTGTCGTTTATCTGCACCAAAGTGCTCGTGCCCGTAGCCGTCACATTGCCTGTCACCTGACCGCCCACTGTGGTGCTGCCGCCAGTGGACGTAATATTGCCACCAACGGTGTTCGTCACAGTGGTCGTGCCGTCAGACACCCCAAGCGTGCCACCAATGCTATTGGCGGAAAGCGTACCGCCGCTGGTGACATTGCCACCAATCGCACCGCCAACTGTGCTGGACGCGCCAGAAGCCACATCAACCGTGGTGCCAACAGTGCCTGTGACATTGGTGGTGCCTGTCGTCGCATTGACGCTGCCGGATACATTGTCGTTGACCTGCACCAGTGTGCCGCCACCCGCAACGTCCCCTGTCACCGCGCCACCAATGGTCGTGCTGCCGCCTGTCGCGGTGACGTTGCCGCCGACTGTGCCGGTCACATTTGTCGTGCCATCAGACACACCCAACGTACCGCCGATGTTGTCTTGTGCTGTCAGCGTGCCGCCGCTGGTCACGTTGCCGGTGATCGCGCCGCCAACCGTGCTGGTTGCACCCGACGCCACATCAACTGTGGTGCCGACAGTGCCTGTGACGTTGGTGGTGCCTGCCGTCGCATTCACGCCACCCGTGACGTTGTTGTTGATTTGAACCGTTGTGCCACCACCCGCAACGTCGCCGGATACCACGCCGCCCACCGTGGCGCTGCCGCCTGTGACGGTGACATTGCCCCCTACGGTGCCCGTGACTGTGGCCGATCCCGCAGACACATCCAAAGTCGTGCCCACATTGCCGCCTGCCGTGATGGTACCCGCATTGGTCAAGCTGCCGCCGATGTTGCCATCGATGGACCCGGTGCCGTTTGCGGTATTGACGACATTGCCCGACACGCCCGTGTCGATGTCGATAACGCCATCGTTGTTCAGATTGCCGGTCAAGGTGGCCGCAGCATCCGCGTTCATTGTGCTGCCGTTGGCGTTGGTGGTGTTGCCCGTCAAAGTGCCATCGACGTTCAAGGTACTGTTCTGGTCATTCACAACGTCATCGGTCAGGGACCCGGTCACGGTCAAATTGCCGCCAGCCTGATCGACATCGCCGGTAAAGTTGCCTGTGATGTCGATGACACCTGCGTTGGACAGGGATGCGGTGGAGTTCGCGCTTAACGTCAAAGAAGTGCCGCTGCCGCCAGTGACGTTAAACAGACCCGTCAATTCGTTGTTGATGATGACGGTGGCCCCAAAGTTCAACGCAAGGGCGGTGCCCGCACCACCCACGATGGTGGAGTTTGAAAAGATGTAGTCACCGTTGATGGTTATGGACAACGGGTTCACAATGCTGGTGACGTTAATGGTTGTGGCGCCGCCCGGATTGCGGAAGGTGACGCTGTCGCCATCTGTGAAGGTGGATTGGACAGGGCCCACGCCTGTGGTGCGCCAGTTGTTTGTGGTGGTGTCCCAGTTCCCTGCACCAAGCTGGACGCCGCCTGTTGCCGGATCGCTGTCCCAGGTCAGGTCTGCGGCGATTGCACCCGACGACAAAACCATTGCGACACACACCAGCGCAGTTGTACCGCGCAAACCTGCTTTAGACCCAAACACCTGAAACATCCTGTTCCCCAATCACTTTTAACGCAAAAACGCGAATCCAAACTTTTGGCAAGAATTCGCTCAATGCGGCGACACATCAAGAAAAAACTACCTAATTTAACACAAATTAACACGGCGTCGTGATATTACACCACCCCTTGCGTGCATTTTGACGCTTGGACTGTTAGGCGACCTCGAAGGCGCTTGGGGCCAGGTCTTCCCAGAACGCTCGGATATTGGCCGCATTCAGGGCGGACATCCAACCGTGGCGTTCAAAATCAGCGCGGGCGGCAGGATCATCCAAAGTGTTCAAAAACAGCCGGCGGTCGGCATCGCGCTGCGTGGGACTGCGGGCGGCAGCCAGATCACGAATGATTTGCAACTGGGCAGCACGGGCTTTGATTTGTGGGGCAACGTCTGTTTGTGATGCAGGCTCCGCTTTGAAATCCTCTTTCAACGCGGCCGTCAGATAGCGTACCGGATTTTGCACGCCGGATTGCCCTGCAACATAATCCATCTTGGCCAACACATAATCTTCGCCATGTTCCGCAACCCACTGCCGCGCCAATCGGTCGCTGACGCCCAATGCGCGCAGACGGCCATAGACCGGTGCGTTGCGCACCCCTGCCCCGTCATCCAGATCCAGAATTGCCAGTTGCGGGTTGTCTTCGATCAAAAAACGAATGTCGGACACTGTGCGCCCCCGTTTACGGATTTCGGGGCGGATCACAATGTTGGACGTCTTGTTCACCTCGGCCACCGCCGGTTTGATGATCTTGGCGTTCAGGTGTTTGTAACTTTCGTAATAGGCGCTGTCGGCGACGCCCATCAGACGGCGAAACGTGTCCAGTGGCCACCACCCTGTCGAACCGGTGCGCACAAATCGATAACAGTTTTCATATAGCGCCAAAGCATGGCCACTGGTGAAACGCCGCTGGATGTTCAAATTGATAAGCGCGAACACTTTGGGGTCGCTCAGCTTGTCAGCCAACGCGGGGGAATAGGCATATTCACACACGCCACCCTTCAGCTTGGCATAGGACAGCAAGCTTGAGACTCCCCACTCCTGTTCACCCTCGGCATCCAGCATGTCCCATTCTGCCACCGTTTCCGCCAGCCCCCGCAGCGATCCCTTCAGCGTGTCCATGTCGTTGGAATTGTAACCGATCATCATGCACAACGTCCGTGCATCTATCAGATGGGTCGCTTGACTTGTCAGGGTATCGTAGGCGTTCAACAGCAAGACGTTGCTGAGCTTTCGTTGCAGCAAAGTCAGTTTGCCCGACACATGGATCGCCGCCACATGCTTTTTGACAGCACTGCGGCGCAGCGCACCGCTTAGACCGTCTTTGTCGATATCATCGGAAAAGTCTGGCATCAGTTAAACGACATTGTATGTGGCCCTGCTCATGGCTCTGTTGCGGGCAGCTTACCCTGCAAAGGCACCCGCACGCAACATCAACTTGGGTGCTTTTGGGCTGCGTCTGGCAGAACCGGAAACGGGTACCTTTCCGGTCATTGCCACCACGAAAGGGACCCGGATACAGGATTGCCACATTTTCTAGAGTCTCATTTAGACCCTAAACCGCCCGATACCGCAGCACGGTCCCTGTCTTCACGCGAATCGGCACCTTTCATCCTGTATACAGGTGCCTTTGGGCCTGCTTTCAGGCACCCTTCGTCCCGTATAAAGGCACCCTAAGTTGCTTAGTATTTTGAAATTATTCATTTATTACAGCGTAAAGATTCTAAAGATCTAAAAGATTCTACAACCTTTATTGTCGTCGTTTTCCTGATTTCTTTCGAAATTACTCATTTTACGTGCGCTGCGTTCATCCTTGGCTTACGATGTACGAGAAAACTAAGAACATCGCCAAAACTGGCGAACATCCTACAGGAACCACGCCCTTGTCTTCAAAGTCTGACATACCGTCCTATTTCAACATCGACCCAAAGGCAGCTGCAGGCCGTCTGGGTGATCCTATAGATACCGCGCGATTCGCCAAGGCCGCAGCTTTCGGGGCCAAGGGCCGCGAAGATCTGGCCAAGCGTGGATACGCTCCGGATGGCCGCAAGCGGTTGCGCAAGTTTTCCACTTGGGAAGTCTGCCGCTATTTGATCCCCGTCGCCGCTGCCCATTTGCGCCGCGTGTTGAAAGCCAATCCAGATTTGCCGCAGGGCACAGGCGAGGGAAATTCAAAGTGGTTTACACTGGAAGAAGTTCTTGTGCTGCGCGATCATTTTGCTGCCGAAGGGGCCGCCAACAAAGAATACAAATCTTGGCGCCCCGAAGGATTGCCTGCGAAGGTCATCTCTGTTGCCAATTTCAAAGGCGGCGTTGGCAAAACTTCAACAGCGGCGCACCTGTCCATGAGCGCCGCACTGGACGGTTACAAAGTCTTGGTGATTGACCTGGATAGTCAGGGGTCAATGACGTCGATCATGGGCGGGCAAGTCGAAGATGAATGGTCCACAGCGTTTCCTTTGCTTGCGAAGGATTTTGCCCAACATCTAAAAGCCGAAAACGAGGTCCGTGCCGCCAAAGGCCAGCCGCCGCATCCCTTTGACGAAACCTTGTCAGAAGCCTTGGAGGTTTCGCCGCGAAACCTGATCCAGTCGACCCATTGGCCAAATATTGATCTGATCGGCGCACAGCTGAACCTTTATTGGGCCGAATTCCAGGTGCCCGTCTGGCGTTTGCAAAGCCGGTCTTGGCCCTTGTGGGATGCCCTGACAAACGCCTTGGACAGCGAAGGCATTCTGGACGACTACGACATCATTTTCCTCGATACCCCCCCTGCCCTTGGCTACCTGACCATCAACGCCCTTGCGGCTGCCGACATCCTGATTGTGCCCCTCGGCGCCAGCTTTCTGGAATTCGATTCCACAGGGCGGTTTTTTGACATGCTCTATTCCACTTTTGCCTCCATTGAGGACGGCGAAAACCGGGCGCGGCGCCGCGACGGATTGCCGGAAATGAAGTTCGAATGGGACGCCGTGCGGGCGCTGATCACGCGGTTTGATGCGTCCCAACAAACGGATATGGCGAACATCATTCAGGCCTATTTCGGCGATTTCATGGCGACCTACCGGCAGGACACCACCGCGATGGTCGGGCAGGCGGGCGAAGAGGTGAATGGCATCTATGAGGCCGATTACCGCGCCTTCAACCGCGACACTTACGTCCGTGGCCGCGAGACATTTGACCGGACCTGGGCCGAGATCAAAGAGGTGCTTTTGGGCACGTGGTGGCGCGATCAGCAGATGATGGAAAAGGATCAGAACGATGGCTAAGCGCAGACGCCTAGAGGCCCCGTCAACGGCAGATATGGACAAGATCGAAGAGGAGTTTCGCCGCGAAACCCCCGCCCGACCCTCGGCGGGTGCAGCCCCGATTGCACAAGTGGCGGCCGACGCTGCTGCCGCCTTTGACCCTATCGACCCCGAAGCGCGTGCGGCCTTGGCAAAGTTGCAAACGGCGGAAGAGAAGGGGTTGTTGCTGCTGGATTTGCCCTTGGACGTCATTGACCCCGACGCCATGATCCGCGACCGGTCGATGCTGGATCAGGCCGAAATGACAGAACTGCAAATCTCGATCGCGGCGAATGGTCTAAGGCTGCCCATCGAGGTGTTTGAGGTCGCAGGGGAGGGGCCGCAGAAATACGGCCTTCTGTCGGGCTATCGTCGCTTCAGGGCGGTACAGAACCTGCGTGCCTTGCGGGGCGCAGAGGATACGACATTCAGCACCATCAAGGCCATTTTGCGCCGCCCTCAGGCCGATGCGGATCGCTTTGCTGCTATGGTCGAGGAAAACGAGGTCAGGGCGTCCCTGAGCCACTATGAGCGTGGCAGGATCGCAGTGATTGCGGCGCAACAGGGCGCCTTTGCCAACGCGGAAGCTGCGGTTGAGGCGATGTTCCCCGTGGCGTCGAAGGCGAAGCGCAGCAAGATCAGATCGTTTGCCTTGATCTTTGAAGAATTGGGCGACCTTTTGGTCTTTGCCGAAACCATCCGCGAAAAGGACGGGTTGCGTTTGGCAATGGCGCTGCGTCAAGGCGGCGAGGCGCGGTTCCGTGAGGTTCTGGGCACAGGGCAAGGCACTGATCCTGCCAGCGAATGGGCGCTTCTGGAGGCCGTTCTGGATGAAATGGCCGACTTGCCAAAAGTAACCCGTAAAGGCGGACGGCCACGGATAAATGTGCCAAAACCGGGATGGCACGGCGACGATACACTGGTCTTGTCGAATGGGATCAAACTGCGCAAAGACAGCGATTCACACGGGTATCTGATCCGCTTGTCCGGCAAAGAGCTGTCGCCTGACTTGATCGATAGTTTGATGGAAGAAATTCGGCATCTTCTTGAGCGACCAAAGCTGTAGGGCAGGGGGTTTCGCCGCGAAACCCATCCAAATTATTGCTTAATCTCAATGCCTTAAAATTAAAACGGCGCGAAACATAAGGTTCCGCGCCGTTTTGCATTATTCAAAGAAATTCAGGTTTAAGGCAGCGTTTTCGCCGTCGGTGACCCTTGAACGATCACGCCGCCGTGTGATGTCGCAGACCCAAGATAGGCCACGGGCTTACCGTCGTTGGTGGACATGGATGACCCTACAACGATCGTCGCGCCACAGCCGCATGCGTCACCCACACGCGCCACGGGACGATTGTCGACGAGGGCGGTGCCGCCTGACACGATCGCATTTGGACCGTGGGCGGGGCATACGTGTTTATCTCCGAGACGGGCAACTGGAAGCATTATCTATTCCTTTTCTGAGATGACAAAGTCGCAAGCTATTAATGAAAGCTTGGAATTTATTCTTTCTGTTTCACGCATTCCTCGACCAAAGGCAGCGCGTCGTTGGCTGCACCTTGTAGCGTAGGCACTTGTGCGCCGCCGCCACCACCCATGGATACCATGCCCTTGAGGTTGATTTTTGCTGCTTCCAACGTGATCCCGGACGCGTCGATGGTGATCTTGCCACCCGGTCCCTTGATCACGAATTTCTGGAACGCCATCAACGTGTGCACCTTGGTGTTGTTGGTGATCGATTCATTGACGTTCAGGGTATATTTGCCCTTCACGGTTTCTTCGTAGTGCCGTCCAACTTGCCGCAAATGATCCGCATAGATGTCTTGTTTGTGGGTGTTGCCCACAACATGAATGTGGTCTTTGCCGTAGCGTTCCTGTTGGTTCCGCCCAACCTGATAGGACACATCTTGTCCGACATTTTCGGTTTGGTTGCGGCCAACAGACATGCTTTCGTCTTGCCCCACAGCCTGAGAGCGGTCGACGCCGATGGTATTGGTTTCATTACGCCCGATGTCTTTGGCGCGGTCGTTCAGGATGGTGATCTGCTGGTCTTTTTGACCGTGCATATAGATCAGTTCCTGATCCTTCTGGTCCTCAAACGACAGCTCGTTAAAACCAGACCCTTGGTGGGTGTCGGTCTTGAACACAGACTTGGTTTTGTTGTTGGGAAGCGGGTAGGGCGGGTCATTGTGCCCGTTGTACACGCACCCTGTGACCAACGGTTTGTCGGGATCGCCTTCAAGGAATTCAACGACGACTTCCATGCCGATGCGCGGAATAATCATCCCGCCCCAACCTTTGGACGCCCAGTTCTGGCTGACGCGACAGCGCATGGACCAAGCCTTTTGCAGATCCCAGTGGAAGTGCACCAGAATGCGGCCGTATTCATCGCAGTCAATTTCGCCGTCGCCCACCACAACTGCCGTTTGCGGACCTTGCACGATGGGGCGTTCTGTCTTCATGTCGGGTGCCATGGGCGCCGAGGTCGGCGTCAGCACATAGGACCCTTTGTAGGCGTATCCGTCGCTGGCTTCGCCGCCTGTTCCATAGCTGTCGGACACATAAGAATGGTGGGCTGCAAGACACAGGTAGGTTTCGTCTTTTACGCCGGGCACTTGGTCGCCGGTTAATCCAACAGTCATACCCGCCGCAAAGGCTGCCGTGTCTCCGACGGCGCGCTGGCGGCGGTCTTGTCCGCGTTCCTGTTCGATGCGCAAGCCAACCATCGGGTTGCCTTCGCCTTTGTCCAGATAGTCGCCGGGGTAGTCGTAGCTTTCGATCTGCCCTTGTTCGTACCGCGCATCCCCTGGACGTGCCACTTCCATCGCCGCGTTCGGCTTTTTGAAGTTGTAGTCCGTCAGTTTGATTTTGCCTGTCGTCAGATTGCGTTCCGGGTGCCATTCCCAGAAATGTTCGCCCTCAGACTGGTGATGCCCGTCAAAGCCGAAATAGTCGCGGGTTTTGCCCGGCACCGGATCATGTTCGTCCACGCTGTCGGTCAGCACCATCGTGTGGCCGCCTTTTTCGTGGATGAAGTGATAGCTGATCCCAAAGCGTTCCATCAAACGGCAGGCAAATTCCAGATCGCTTTCGCGGTATTGGACGGTATATTCCAGCGTAGGATAAGAATTGGTGACGCGCAGTTTCATGGCCGGATTGCCCAGACCGGCGTAGTCGCTGAGCAATTCTTCGAGGATGGCGATCACGGTCATGTCGTGAAAGATGCGCTGGTTGCGGCGTTGCCCTGCCAGCCACGTCCATGGCCGCAGTTCGAAATTATACTTGTTGCCGTTTTCGCCGACCCCAACCCATTGCGCTTGGGTGACGATACCGTCGTAGAATTTCGGCCCATCGTTTTTGGTTTGCAATTCGATGGTGACATGTGTGCCGATCAACTTGTCAAAGTCGATGTCTTGTTCCGTCGAGAGCGCCTCGACCCGATATTCAAACAGATCGTTCATATAGTCCGACCCGGTAAAGCGCATCAGGACAAGCGTGTCCTTTCCGAGGTCGGTGTGCAGCTTACCTAAGCGGTTGTCTTGACTAAATACGGTGCTCATAACGCGAGTCCTTCAATAAAGTGACCTGCACATAGCGTAGCGCAGGCCTAACGGCGAAGAAAGACCGATTCTTGTTCCCGGTGTCTCAGCGCATGTGAATGCCTTGTTAACCTGTCTAAACACTCTTTGCGTGTAACGAAAGTAAGACATTCCAGCATTTATTGCGGGGGTGCTGTGCTTTGAGATCCGGGAAGGGGACACTTTTGTGGATACCTTGGATCACACGCCAAAATGCTGTGGTGCCTCGTTCGCAACGCTTTGACGTTGTGCATTTGCCGCAACTGGAGCGTGAAAAACGACTTTTTCACAAAGATTTGTTGTTTTTTGATGGCTGCCATGCAAAATCAGGCCGAATTTCGCCGACATTGCGGCACGTGTTTTACTGAGTTTTTTATAAGTCTTTTTAGACAGTTGCAGACCGAAGGGGTAATCATGCAGCATATTTCATTGGCGAAAGCCCTAGGAATTTCAGCGCATATTCGCGCATTTTTCCTAATGATCTTGATGCTTGCAGGCGGGGCAGGGGCTGCGATGGCCCAAGTTCTGCCGTCGGTTAATTTGTCGCCCAACACGATCGCCCCCAACGGCACATCGCAAATGACGATCACGTTGAACAACAGCGGCTCTTCCGGTGCGCGTGAACTTGCATTTAACCTGTCGTTACCCTCAAACGTCACACTGTCCTCGCCGGCTCAAACCGATTGTACCAATGCAACTCTGAGCGGGGCTGCAGGCGGCAGCACTATTTCGTTCAGTGGCGGGCAATTGCCGGGGTCTACTTCGTGCACAGTACAGACAAGCGTGACGTCGTCTGTGGCCAATTCGTATACAATCCCTGCGTTTAATCTGTCGTCCGACATCGGCATAACAACATCTTCTTCTACCGGCTTCACCGTCGCCGACAGCACGGCCAGTTTTTCGAAAAGCTTTTCGCCCAGCACGATCAACGCCGGTGAAACGACGCGCCTGACGTATTTGATCGACAATACCTCGCAGGCAAATGGTGTTGGATCGATAAGCTTTAGTGAAACTCTGCCAAGCGGCATGACAATTTCGGATACGCCGGTGCTTGAATCGACATGTGGCAACGCGACGTTTCAAGCGACTGTGACGGCGGACCCGGGCGGGTCATCTGTGTCCTTGTTTGCCAACGGTTTCTTGCCGTCGTTTCCGGCACTTGATGCTGGCGCAAGCTGCGTTTTGGCGTTTAACGTCTCGGCCCCAAATCCCGGATCTTATGTTGCAACATCGGGCAGTTTGTCAGCGGGTGGCGCGAATCTTGGGCCATCCACCGCCACGTTGAATGTTGTGCGTTCTGATCTGCAAATCTTGAAAACATATGCTGGGATCGCGGTTCCAGACAGCCTGTCGCGCGTCACCTACACCATCAGCAACAACAGCCGCCCGGATGACGTGACGGCCATCGCGTTTACGGATGATTTCAGCACGTTGTCTCCGGCCTTGGCAGGCGCAAGCATCAACGGCTTGGTATCACATGATTGTGGCGGTTCGCCTGCGCTGGGTGGGCTTCAGCAGTTCCAATATAGCGGCGGCACCTTGGCCTCGGGGGCAAGCTGTACGGTTGTTATCGATCTGTTTGTGCCCGCAAGTGCTGCCCCAGATACGTATACCAACCAAACCGCCGATGTGACGGGTCTTTTGTCTGGCACACCAATTTCCGGAAACGGATCGACGGCGACGTTGACGGTGCAAGGTGGTGCGGCACCTACTGTGACCACCAGCTTCACAGATGCAGTGCGCGGCGGCACCACCGACTACGTTATTACAATCACCAACCCAAGCAGCGCCACGTCAATTTCTGACATCGCGTTCCGAACTGAATTGCGGTCGGGTATCGTTTTGACATCGGCCAATTCGACCCCTGTTGCCGGTGCGTGTGGTGCGGGCAGTTCCTTTACCTTTAACAACGGCTTCAATCCGCCACCCCCCAGTGATGCGACACCTGCCAATTTCTCGATGTCGGGCGGGTCCTTGGGGCCGGGTGCCAGCTGCACGCTGACTGTGACGCTGCCCATTCCGGCTGATGCGAATTCTGGAACCTACAGCTACACCTCTGATACCACGACAGCGACATCGGGCGGTTCCACTGTTGCGGTGCCTGCGTCAACGGCGTCATTGGTTGTGACAGGGGATGCCAATCTGTCTTTCTCGAAGTCTTTTGAGAGTGGTACGGCCCCGGGTGGCACGGCAAACTTGGTCTTTGACTTGGCCGCCGGAGCGGAAAACCCCGTTACGGCAACGAACATCACGTTCTCGGATGACCTGAGTGCAATGCTGGCGGGGGCCACGGCCAATATCGGCAGCGCGTCAAATTCCTGTGGCGGTAATCTGACCGGATCCGCAGGTGACACGCTTATTTCTTTGACGGGGGCCTCTTTGGCGCCGGGTGCGAATTGCCAAATCACGGTGCCTGTCAGCGTTCCGGCCGCGGCGGCTTCTGGTACATACACCAATACCACAAGCGCTTTGACAGCCAGCGATGGCACAACAACAGTCACCTTCCCTGCGGCCTCTGCGGATCTGACGGTATCGTCGATCAGTATAGATATGGCGATTTCGTCGACGCCTGTCTTGCCGGGGTCTTTGGTGCCTGCGATTGTCACCCTGACCAATGATGATCCAAGCAATGCGGCAACGAGTGCATTGTTTACGTGGAACGTGAGCAGCGCATTGTCCGGGCTTGCGGCAGAAAACATTGCGGCTGCGTCCAACACATGTGGGGGTAGCTTGTCGGGAACGACTTTTGTCATTTTCTCGGGCGGCACCATCAACGCAGGCAGCAGTTGCCAGATTGATATTATGTTGCGGGTGCCGGCAGGTGCTGCAGAAGGTGACTATGGAACCACAACCGGCAATGTTCAGGCATCGGTGAATGGTGCATCTGTGGTTGGCAATACTGCGTCCAGTCGCTTGTTTGTAGAAACAACAGCCCTGAATGTGACCACGTCGTTTGCGGCGGCAAGTGTGGCGGCGGGTGGCACTGTTGAAGTGTCCATCGCCATCGAAAACACCAATACAACCACGGCTGCGACAGGCATTTCAATCTCTGACAACCTAAGCAATTTTATCCCCGGCGCTTTGCGCGACAACACCGGCACGGCGAACCTGTCTGGCTGTGGCGGTGGTGGCATTGCGGCCAGCGACACCGTTAACATCACCCCGAATTCGATCGCTGCGGGTGGCACCTGTACGATTCGCTTTGATGTGATTATTCCTGCGGGCACACCACCTGCGGAATACACCAACACCACCAGCACAGTGTCCGGCACCATTGGCGGGGTGGCGATTTCAGGCCCTTCGGCGTCTGCGTCCATCCTTGTGTTTTCTGCGGATGCGCCATCTTTTGTAAAAACCATTGCTCCAGACCCTGCGAATGCGGCGGAAACGACGGTTGTTACCTATACCATCAACAACCCTGTTGGCGGGGCGTCTTTGTCGAGCATCGGATTCAGTGACGACATCACGACCAACCTAGGGGGGGCGACCGTAAACGCCTTGCCTGGCGCAAATGCCTGTGGCGCAGGAAGCAGCGTCAGCGGTTCTGGTGTGATCCAACTGACAAGCGGTGCGTTGGCTGCTGGTGAAAACTGTAGCTTTGACGTTACGGTGAATATTCCCGCATCTGCCGCAGGCGGCAGCTTTACCAGCACAACATCCGATCTGGTTGCCAATGGTTTGACTGCAACAAACGGGGCCACGGCATCCTTGACCGTGAATGATTTGCCGCCGACCTTTGCCAAAGCCTTTGCGCCTGCCAGCATCACTCAGGGCGGCGCATCGGTTCTGACCTATACAATCGACAACTCTGTGGCCGCCTCTGCCGCGACCGCTATGAGTTTTGCAGATGTCATGCCAGCAGGCGTGACCCTGACAACCCTCGCTTCAAACACATGTGGCGGAACGCCAGTACCCGCAGGAGACAACGCGTCGTTGGCCTTTTCCGGGGGCAGCGTCGGGGCGGGGGCATCGTGTGTCATCAGCTATAACGTCACATCCACGACAATCGGCGCAAACGGATCAACCACAGGCGCGCTGTCGACATCACTCGGCACCGCTGCGGGCGCGTCCGCAAGTTTGACTGTGACTGCCGCGCCGGTTCCAACACTTGCCAAGGCTTTCGCACCTGCATCTATCGCGCAGGGCGACATTACCCGGGTGACGTTCACCGCGGATAACTCGGCCAGTTTCCTTGACGCGGCGGCTTTCGCGTTCACCGACAACTTGCCCGCAGGCATGGCGATTGCGCCGACGCCCGGCATCACGAACACTTGCGTGGGTGGTACAGCAACCGCCGTCGCAGGCAGCGGCAGTTTCGCCTATAGCGGTGGCACCATCGCGGCTGGCACGACCTGTGCGTTGGGGGTGAATGTCCGCGCGATCACGGCAGGCGGTCTGGTTAACACAACCACCGCGCCCACATCGTCTTTGGGCACCAGCCTTGCAGCCACAGATACGCTGACGGTGACAACGGCGCCCGCGCCAACGATTGTGACATCTTTCAGCCCGACAACTGTAGATCAGGGTGATTCATCCGTTTTGACCGTGACTTACACCAACCCGTCGCTGTTGGAGATGACGGGCGGTGCAAGCACGACCAGTTTGCCAGCCAATCTGGTGATTTCCTCAACGGCAGCAGCGCCAAGCACCACCTGTTCGGGCGCAAGTCTTGTCGCGGCAGGCGGCGGCAGCAGCTTTGCCCTAAGCGGTGTCACCCTTGCGCCAAGCGCGTCCTGTCAGGTGACCGGCACCGTTGTGGCGGGTGCCGCCACCACCTTTAACGTGACAGGCGGCGATCTGACGTCAGCGAATTTGCCAACAGGCACAGGTACAGCCGCAAGCCTGACTGCCACAGCACCGACGCCTCCTGTCTTTGCAGGTGTCGCATCGCCAAACAGCTTTGTGCAAGGTGCCGAAACCACAGTCGTTTACACAATCACCAACACCGACAATGCGTTGGCGGCTGGCAACCTTGCCTTCAGCAAGACGATGCCAGCAGGGGCCACAATCGGAACGGGATCAACCGCTGCAACAACCTGTACAGGCGGGACGTTGACTGCGGCCGCCGGGTCAACCAGCTTCAGCCTAAGTGGTGCCACTGCTCCGGCGCGTGGGTCGTGTACCGTCACCATTCCGTTGAAATCCATCACGGCGGGTGCGGCATCGATTGCTGCGGGCGATCTGACGTCCGACTTTGGCAACAGCGGGGCAGGGGCCGTTGGCTTTACCGTCACAGCCGCGCCATTGCCCACCTACACAATGGTCCTGAACCCGACTTCTATCGCACAAGGCGCGGAAAGCCGCATGACCCTGACAGTGACCAATGTGTCACTGGTGGATGCCACTGGCTTTGCCTCCAGCTTGATCTTCCCGGCCGGGGTTTCCTTTTCGTCCACTCCGGATGCGACAGACAATTGTGCCAACGGCTCTGGCACCCCGGTTGCAGGCGGTGCATCGCTGGCGATCAGTGCCTTGGCAGCGGCCGAGGTATGTTCGGTGTCGTTTGACATTGTGGGAATAAATGTAGGCGACACGCTTGTGTCAACTGGCGTGCTGACCTCATCGCTTGGTACGACTGCTGCGGCGTCTGCGACATTGAATGTGACCGCCGCAGGGGCGCCCGCAGTATCTGCATCGTTCAATCCGGCCACGGTGATTGAAGGCAACGGGTCCACTTTGACCGTCACAATCGACAACAGTGCAAACTTAGTGGAGGCAAACACAGGCGCATTTAGCACAACATTGCCATCCAACCTGATTGTGGCGACGCCGGCGAATGCGGGTGGATCTTGCACAGGGGCAGGGGTGACTGGCACGGTTCAAGCCACGGACGGTGGCACCACAATCGGTCTTAGCGGTGCGACAGTCGCGGCGGGCGGATCGTGTACCTACACCTATGATCTGCAAGCTGTCGTGGATGGCACCGATAACTTGTCGGTCAACTTCACCTCCAACCTTGCAGCCAGCGGGGCGGCTTTGGCCACATTGGTCACGCAAGCGGCCCCTCTGCCCACGATCGCTGCGGCCTATGCGCCTGCCACGATCACGCAAGGCAACGTGTCGACGCTGACCTACACATTGGACAATTCCACGTCCCTGATCGCCAGCACGGGGGGCGCTTTCACGCAAACCTTGCCTGCAAATGTGGTTATCGCGGATACGCCGAACCTGGCCACGACCTGTAGTGCAGGCGGCGGGGCAGGGACCGCAGGCAGCGGCAGCTTTGCAGGCTCCGGTCTGGGCATTGCGGCGGGGGGCAGCTGTACGGTGTCTGTGGATGTGACATCTGCCACGACCGGCACGGCGACAGCCACATCCAGCGTTCTGTCCACGGACGAAGGCAGCAGCGCCACAGGGGCCACAGCGTCCTTGACGGTGACTGCCGCACCGGTTCTGAGCTTTACGAAACTTTACACGCCGGACACAATCACGCAGGGTGAGACAACGACCGCGAGTTACTCCATCTCGAACGTAGCGGGGATCGAGGCGACATCGGTGAGCTTCCTTGACAGCCTGGCGGCGGGTATTTCCATCGCTCCAACACCCAATGCGACCTCAAGCTGCGGCGGGACCGTTATTGCCACAGGCGCTAGCATAAGCCTGAACAACGCGACCATCGCGGCAGGCGCGAACTGTATTGTTGATGTGACTGTTGTGTCCACAACGGTGGCCACAACCAATCAGGCGACAGGTGATCTGACATCATCGCTTGGCAATTCGGGCACAGCGGCAGCATCGTTGACAGTGAACGCAGCCCCCGCGCCGACCTTCACGGGTGTCTTTGCCCCAACAACCATCACGCAGGGTGAAGTTGCGACGCTGACCTATACCATCGACCATTCCACGGCGTCCTTTGGTGTGGCGGGCTTGCGGTTTGAGACCTCTTTGCCTGCAGGCATGACCGTTGCGCAAACGCCAAACACGTCAACCACATGTACGGGTGGCGGGTTTGTAACCGGGGCAGGGGCGAATGCCTTTACCTTCCTTGGGGGTCAGATTGATGCGTTTGGCACATGCGACGTGTCGATAGACGTCACGGCGGTCACCGTCGGAACGCAGACCCTTGTCACAGGCGATCTGACGTCTGATCTGGGCAATTCCGGCACGGCAACGGCGGTTCTGGAGGTCACAGGCGCGCCTGTGCCTGTCTTCACCAAAGCATTTGCGGCGGCGTCTATCAGTCAGGGCGATGTGACAACGCTAACCCTGACGGTGGATGCTTCGACCAGCTTTATCGACGTTGCAGGCGTCACCTTTGCCGATCCTTTGCCGTCTGGCATGACTGTTGCGGCCACGCCGAATGCGTCCACGACCTGCGCTGCTGGGACAGTTACAGCCACGGCAGGCGCATCCAGCATCACCTTTGCAGGTGGCACTGTGTCTGCCGCGACAAGCTGTGACATCCGCGTTGATGTGACGGCAAGCTCCACAGGCACCTACAACAACGTCACGGGGCTATTGGGGTCTGATCTTGGATCCAGTGCGGCGGCCACGGCGTCTATTGATGTTCTGGCGGCAGCTGCCCCTGCCTTTTCCAAAGGCTACGTGCCAAGCACGATCACGGAAAGTGGCACAAGCCGCCTGGCCTATGCCATCGACAACACCGCCAACATCGAAGCCACTGGATTGGCCTTTACCGATCTTTTGCCCGCTGGTGTGACGGTGGCGTCACCGTCCAACGCATCGACGACTTGTTCGGCCGGTAGTATCTCGGCCAGCGGTGGGTCCATCAGCTTTAGCGCGGGCACAGTTGATGCAGCGACCACCTGTGCCATCAGCGTTGATGTCACATCCGGCACAGTTGGCACCGTCAACGGCGCATCGGGTGATCTGACATCGTCGCTTGGCAATTCGGGTCCAGCGGCGGCTGCTTTGACGGTTGAGGCGGCGACAGTGCCGCTGTTCAACCAAGAATACCAACCACCCCAGATCGTGCAGGGCGCTGTGACAAACCTTGTGTTCACGGTTGATAACTCTGCCAATGCGATCACAGTGGGATCGCTTGGATTTACGGCTAATTTGCCTGCAGGCCTGACTGTGGCGGGGGGTGGTGCACGCAGTGTTATCGGCATGAACGCATCGTCGTCTTGCGGCGGCACCGTGACTGCGACGCCGGGGGCCAGTTCCGCCAGCTTTGCAGGCGGCAGCATCGCACCCGGAACAACATGTGCGGTCAGTGTTCCGCTGACATCGACAAGCGTCGGCACACCGGGCACTGTCAGTGCAACGCTGACATCTTCCGTGGGCTCAGTCGCTGCCAGCGCACCGACAACGCCTTTGGTTGTTGTTGTGAACCCCGATGGCAACGTCACCTTTGTGCAAAACAGCGATGATGACGGGACATTCACCTTTGCGTCCACAGCCGTATCGTTGAACACGTCGATTACAACATCGGGCGGCACAGGGTCGGTCGGGCCGCTGGATGTGCCGGTGGGAACTTACACCGTCACGCAAACGCGGCCTTCGGGCTTTAGCAACACAGCGCTAAGCTGTTCGGACAGCGACAGTACCGTGGATGTGGCAACGGGCGCATTGACGCTGGTGGTTGGCCCGAACGAGGCGATCACCTGCACCTACACCAGTTCAAACACCACGGCGCAAACTGTCGAAATCATCAGCGACTTTCTGGCCCGCCGGAACAACCTGATCCTGTCCAACGGCCCCAGCAGCGGCCGTCGTATGGACCGTTTGAACCAAGGTATCGGGACATCCGAGACGTTGTCCTTCCAACGCGGCGATTTGAAAGCCATCAATCCGGTGAACTTCAACCTGCTGTCACTTGGGTCAGGCAGCTATTCTTTGTCCACGTCTTTGGCCCAAGCAGAACGCGCAGCCGTGATGTTCCAGCTGGCCAGCGATGGCGACGACACCTACACCACGACGTTGAAAAACCGTCGTTTCGATGTGTGGTTTGAAGCCAGCTACAATGAGTTCGATGGATCAAATGGCTCTGGCGGTCACTTCGGGATTGCCTATGTGGGCGCGGATTATCTGTTTAGCGAAGACTTGTTGGCGGGCTTTCTGGTGCAATACGATACCATGGAAGACAACGGGGCGACGTCGTCCATCAGCGGCACGGGCTGGATGGTCGGACCCTATCTCACCACACGCTTGGCGCCGAATTTGGTACTGGACGGGCGGTTGGCCTATGGCCGCTCGACCAACGACATCAGCCCGTTCAACACCTACACGGACAAGTTCGACACAGAACGCTTTCTGATAGATGTGTCCTTGTCTGGTAACTACGAGTGGGGCGACTGGACAGTGGCCCCGAATGTCGGCTTGTCTTATATCGAAGACACGTCGGATGCTTACATCGACAGCAACAACAATCTGGTGCCGTCGGTGAAGGAATCTTTGGGCCAGTTGAAATTCGGTCCGACGTTCTCAACCAGCTATGTTGCGCGGAACAATCTGCAGGTGCAGCCTTCGTTTACGATCAACGGGATCTATAACTTTGGTCAGAAAACCCAAGCAACGGGCGGCATTGCTGACGGCGCAGAAGAAACCGATGGGTTCCGGGCGCGTATCGAGGCCGGTGTCAAGCTGACCAACCGTTACGGAACGCGTGTCGAACTGGGTGCCAACTACGATGGCATCGGCAAATCCGATTTCGAAGCGTGGGGCGTCAAAGCGCAGATTACGATCCCGATCGGTCGGAAATAATCACGCATCCAAGGGGTGTTCGCGCCCCTTGGACCGCGGCCTGAAAACAATGTGCCTACTTTGTCCCATAATTAACATTATGGTAAATGAATTGCGTTTGTTTGCGCCATGTCCTGTGCAGCTATAGCCCGCCAGTTCCTTTTCCAGTGTCAGCGCCATACGTTTGTAATTCCAAAGAAGTGCTG
Source organism: Ascidiaceihabitans donghaensis (assembly GCF_900302465.1). Lineage (NCBI taxonomy): Bacteria > Pseudomonadati > Pseudomonadota > Alphaproteobacteria > Rhodobacterales > Paracoccaceae > Ascidiaceihabitans > Ascidiaceihabitans donghaensis. Next base: position 96,638 of record NZ_OMOR01000003.1, read on the forward strand.
CAGATTATCAAAAAATTCAGAATACATTTGTGTGTGAGTTCGCAATGGAAACTTTGAAAACTCCGCTTACAATCGCGCATATTCTGCGACGCTAGGAGACATCATGCCCGCAAGCTACTATGCGCCAAAAGGCGGTCACCCCGGTCAGGACCAACTGCTTACGGATCGCGCCGTCTTCACGGACGCCTACGCTGTCATCCCCAAAGGCACGATGCGCGACATCGTCACCAGCTTTCTGCCCTTCTGGGACCACACGCGTCTGTGGGTTCTGTCCCGTCCCCTAAGCGGTTTTGCAGAAACTTTTTCGCAGTACATTATGGAAGTGGGCCCCGGCGGCGGGTCTGATCGGCCCGAAACCGACGCTGGCGCACAGGGCGTATTGTTTGTGGTCGAAGGCGCCGCCACGCTGGTTATGGATGGTCAAAGCCACGTTTTGACGCCCGGGGGCTACGCGTATTTGCCGGCTGGCAAACAGTGGACACTGCGCAACACGACAGACGAGATGTTGCGGTTTCACTGGATTCGCAAATCCTATGAGGCTGTTGAAGGTTTGGATCATCCTGACGTCGTTATTGCGAACGAAAACGATATAGCCCCGACCGTTATGCCTGACACGGATGGAAAGTGGGCGACGACGCGCTTTGTTGACCCATCCGATCTGCGCCACGACATGCATGTGACCGTTGTCACGTTTGAGCCGGGGGCGGTGATCCCGTTTCTGGAAACCCACGTGATGGAACACGGGCTTTATGTGCTGGAAGGCAAGGCCGCGTATCGTCTGAACCAGGATTGGGTTGAAGTCGAGGCCGGCGATTACATGTGGCTTCGGGCGTTTTGCCCGCAAGCCTGTTATGCGGGCGGTCCCGGCAAATTCCGGTACTTGTTGTACAAGGACGTGAACCGGCACATGGCGCTGCGGTCGGTCTAAATCAGGACTGTCTAGATCAGGATTGTGGTGTTTTCGCCGCGCCGCCGATGGCGACGGTCAGGGTTTGGGCCGCCGCCACAACCGCTTTGCTTAGGTCTGCAATCTGTTCCAGACCAACACGCGATGTGGGACCCGAGACCGAAATACCGGCAACCGCTTCTCCGTGGACATCAAAAACTGGCGCCGCAATGCAGCGCATTCCCAGATTGCGTTCTTCTCCGTCAATCGCGTACCCGCGAGCGCGTGTTTGCACCAGATCTTCCAGCAGCAATTGCGGTTGGGTTAAGGTAAACGTGGTGAACTGTTCAAAGGGTGCATCTGACAGGAACTTGTCGATGCGCCCTTGATCCATTTCCGACAGCAGTGCTTTTCCAATCCCCGAGGCATGCAACCGCGACAAGGTGCCCGGCGGAAAGAAGGCCCGAATGCTGGCGTGCGTTTCGACCTGACTGACAAAAAGAACATGTCCGTTTTGTTCAATGCCAAGGTTGGCGGTTTCGCCGGTGTCTTCCATCAGATTGCGCATGATGGGGCGGGCGCGATCCACCAGGCTGGTGCGTTTTAGAAACCGCGAACCGATGATGAACGCCTGCGAACCGATGTGCCAGACCTGTTCGGTTGCATCAAATTCGACAAGGCCCCTGCCCTCTAGTGTCACCAGAACGCGATAGATCGTTGCGGGGGATTGGCCCAGATCAGTGGCAAGTCCGGTTAGGGTTTTGCCCTGTGCCTCGCTTAGAAATTCAAACACCTCCATCGCGCGATCCAGCGATTTAATCGTGTTTTGGGCTGTTTTGTCATGCCAGTCGCGCGGACGCCCACGGGCTTTGCGACCTTGGCCGGATTCGTTGTTTTGGCTGTCCATCAAATGCACCACAATATTTTTCGGAATAATATTTCATCATATGAAAAATGCAAGCAACTGACAACACACAGTTATTACTATTTCTTGCCAAACGAAAAATGATTTCAAAAAAATATCATGAAGCGATCAGGACGGGTAAAACAAGGTCAACGATGCAAAGGAGACGACAATGAGCTTTCAGAATCCTGTATTCATTCCCGGTCCGACCAATATGCCCGAAGCCATTCGCCAAGCCTGCTCCATGCCGACGATTGATCATCGGTCGCCGATCTTTGGAAACATCCTGCATCCCTGCCTTGATGGTGTGCGCAAGGTTCTGAAGTCCGAAAGCGCCCATATCTTTATTTTCCCCTCGACCGGCACAGGCGGTTGGGAGACTGCCCTGTCTAACACGCTGAACAGCGGTGACACCGTGCTGGCCGCGCGTAACGGCATGTTTTCCCATCGCTGGATCGATATGTGCCAGCGTCACGGTCTGGACGTTCAGGTTGTCGAAACGCCTTGGGGTCATGGATTGCCTGCCGATGAATACGCCGCAATTCTGAAAGCCGACACCAACCATAAAATCAAAGTCGTGCTGGCCACCCACAACGAAACAGCCACTGGCGTCAAATCCGATATTGCCGCTGTGCGGGCTGCCCTTGATGCGGCAAACCACCCTGCGATGTTGTTTGTTGATGGTGTCAGTTCTATCGCGTCGATGGATTTCCGTTTTGACGCATGGGGCGTCGATGTTGCCGTGACCGGCAGCCAGAAGGGCTTCATGCTGCCTGCGGGCCTTGCCATTGTGGGCTTTTCTGACAAGGCGATGACGGCAAGCGAAACGGCGACCCTGCCGCGCGCATTCTTTGACATCAAGGACATGCAAAACGGGTACGACAACAACGCCTTTCCCTATACGCCTCCTGTTGGGCTGATGAACGGCCTGAAGCATGCGTTGGATTTGCTGCTGGACGAAGGCATCGACAACGTCATTGCCCGTCACACGCGCATTGCTACAGGTGTACGTTTGGCGGTTGCGGCATGGGGGCTTGAACTGTGCGCCGCGTCGCCTGACGTTTATTCTGATACAGTCAGTGCGATCAAAACGCCGGACGGTTTCAACGCCACCGACATCGTCACCCATGCGGATCAGGTTTACGGCGTCGCCTTTGGTGTGGGTCTGGGTGATGTCGCGGGCAAGGTGTTCCGCATCGGCCACTTGGGCAGTCTGACCGATGTGATGATGCTAAGCGGTTTGGCGACGGCTGAAATGTGCATGGCCGATTTGGGGCTAAATATCAAACTGGGGTCCGGGGTTGCGGCGGCGCAAGAATATTACCGCGCCAACCCTGCCGCCATCATCAAGGATGCAGCATAATGTTGGACGATGACCTTTATATCCCGACGTATCAGGACATGCTGGAGGCGCATGAGCGGATCAAACCGCATATCATACGCACCCCGATCCGAACCTCTGCGTTTCTGAACGAATTGACGGGGGCAGAGCTGTATTTCAAATGCGAGAACTTTCAGGAACCGGGTGCTTTCAAGGTGCGTGGCGCCAGCAATGCCGTGTTTGGGCTGGACGAGGCGCAGGCGAAAAAAGGTGTGGCCACACATTCTTCGGGCAATCATGCTTCTTGCCTTAGCTACGCTGCGATGCGGCGCGGTATTCCATGTAATGTGGTTATGCCGCGCACGGCCCCGCAGGCCAAGAAAGACACCGTGAAACGCTACGGTGGCAACATCACTGAATGTGAACCGTCCACGACTTCGCGCGAAGAAACCTTTGCCAAAGTCCAAGCCGCCACTGGGGGTGATTTTGTACACCCCTACAACGATCCGCGCGTGATTGCCGGACAGGGCACCTGTTCCAAGGAATTCATCGAACAGTTGGATGGTCTGGATATGATGGTCGCGCCTATTGGTGGGGGCGGCATGATTTCAGGCACTTGCCTGACGCTGTCCACATTGGCCCCCGAGGTGCAGATTATTGCGTCAGAGCCTGAACAAGCAGACGACGCCTATCGCAGTTTCAAAGCGGGTCACATTATTGCAGATGACGCGCCCAAGACGATTGCTGACGGGTTGTTGGTGCCGCTGAAGGAACGGACATGGCATTTCGTTTCCAACCACGTCACCGACATCTACACCGCGTCCGAAGAAGAAATCATCGACGCGATGAAGCTGTCCTGGAAACATTTGCGCATGGTCATCGAGGCAAGCTGCGCAGTGCCACTGGCCACCATTCTCAAAAACAAAGACCGGTTCGCAGGCAAGCGCATCGGCGTCATCATCACCGGCGGCAATGTCGATCTTGACACGCTGCCATGGCTTAAGTGAAGGGAAGTTATGATATGAACACGCACACAAAATTCGACGATTACGAGGTCGGCTATGACATTCCTGCCAAACCCGGCATGGACGAAGCGGACATTCAAACACCCTGCCTTGTGCTGGACCTTGATGCGCTTGAGCGCAACGTCAAGAAGATGGGCGATTATGCCAAATCCCACGGCATGCGCCACCGCGTCCATGGAAAAATGCACAAGTCCGTCGATGTGGCGAAACTGCAGGAAAGCCTTGGCGGCGCCTGTGGCGTCTGCTGTCAGAAGGTGTCCGAAGCCGAGGTGTTCGCCCGCGGCGGGATCAAAGACGTGATGGTGTCCAACCAAGTCACAGAGCCTGCCAAAATTGACCGCCTTGCCCGTATGCCAAAATTGGGCGCTCGCACATTGTGCTGTGTGGATGATCCGGAAAACGTCGCCAACCTGTCAGAGGCCGCGCAGCGTCATGGCACCCAGATCGAATGTCTGGTCGAAATCGACTGCGGCGCGGGCCGGTGCGGTGTGACCTCCACCCAAGAGGTGGTCAACATCGCCAAAATGATCGACGCGGCAGAGGGTCTGAAATTTGCAGGCATTCAAGCCTATCAGGGCGCTATGCAACACCTTGATTCTTACGACGAACGCCAAGGCAAAACCCAAGTGGCCATCGACATGGTGCATGATGCCATCGCCGGCCTTAAGGCCAACGGGCTGGAGTGTGACATCGTTGGCGGCGGCGGCACAGGGTCCTATTACTTTGAAAGCAATTCAGGCGCGTTCAACGAACTGCAGTGCGGATCCTACGCCTTCATGGACGCGGACTATGGCCGCATTCTGGACAAGGACGGCAACCGCATCGACGAAAACGAATGGGAAAACGCGCTGTTTATCCTGACCACAGTCATGTCCCACGCCAAAGCCGACAAGGCCATCGTGGACGCGGGTCTTAAGGCGCAATCAGTGGACAGCGGCCTGCCTTTCATCTTCGGGCGCGATGACGTCGAATATGTGAAATGTTCGGACGAACACGGCGTTGTTGCCGACCCGGATGCCGTCTTGAAGGTCAACGACAAGCTGCGTCTGGTCCCCGGCCACTGTGACCCGACCTGCAACGTGCATGATTGGTACGTGGGCGTGCGCGGCGGCAAGGTTGAGACGGTCTGGCCTGTTTCTGCACGCGGCAAAGCCTACTGAGATTAAGGGGTCTGACCACGGGTCGGACCAGATCACGCCTGGGCGTGCGCTTGTCATAAGCGCGCTCGTCCGGGCGCATTTTTTATGGGAGACACCAATGCTGATCGTACCTGAGCGTGAAATCGCAAACCTGATGACGCGCGACGCCGCGTTTGATGCCGTTGAAGGAGTCTTTGCTGCCATGGCTTCAAAAGACGCCTACAACTTTCCGGTCATCCGCGAAGCGATTGGCCATGAAGAAGCCCTTTACGGGTTCAAAGGCGGGTTTGACAAAGCCGGTATGGCGCTTGGCCTGAAAGCGGGTGGCTACTGGCCCAACAATCTGGAAAAGCATGGTGCAATCAATCACCAGTCTACTGTGTTTTTGTTTGATCCCGACACCGGCATGGCCCGCGCGATGGTTGGGGGCAATCTGCTGACGGCCCTGCGCACCGCGGCGGCGTCCTCTGTGTCGATCAAGCATCTTGCGCGTCCGGACGCCAAGGTGATGGGCATGGTGGGTGCGGGCCATCAAGCGACATTCCAATTGCGCGCCGCCCTTGAGCAACGCGCCTTCGAGAAAGTCATCGGCTGGAACTACCACCCCGAAATGTTGCCCAACATTGAAAAGATCGCCAATGAAGCGGGCGTGCCGTTTGAAGCGGTCGACCTTGAGGGCATGGTTGAGGCGGATGTTGTGATTTCCATCACCTCTACTTTTGCGCCCACAATCATGGCCGATCATGTAGCACCCGGCACGCATATCGCCTGCATGGGCACCGACACCAAGGGCAAACAAGAAGTCGAAGCCACCCTGCTCGCCAAATCCACGGTGTTCACAGACGAAGTTGCGCAATCCATCAGCATCGGCGAAGCGCAACATGCAGTGGGGTCCGGTTTGATCGCGGAAAGTGACGTGCATGAACTGGGCGCAGTGATCAACGGCACCCATGCGGGCCGCACATCAGACGATGAGATCACGTTGTTTGATGGCACTGGCGTTGGCCTGCAAGACCTTGCAGTGGCAGCACGTGTTGTCGCGTTGGCTGTGGAAAGCGGCGTGGCCATAGAGGTGGATTTTTAAGACCTGCCACCCGGCATCTGCCTAAGGCAATCAGTTAGAATAGCACCCCACCGCTGATCACAGCGGTGGGGTGTGTCGTTTACTTGTTGTTCAAGGACCCTTCCCCATGCCCCTGCATTCCCCCCGAGACTTCCTCGGTTGCTTCATCAGACAGCTCTTCTGGCAGGATCAGGTTCAAAACGATGGCAATCAGCGCAGCAGGTAACAGGCCTGACGTCATCAGAATACGCAGTGTGTCTGGCAGATATTGAACCGCTTTGGGGTCAAGTTGCAAACCCAGCCCAACCGACAGGGCAATCGCAAAGATTACCATGTTGCGGCGGTTCCAGTTCACGTCTGACAGCATCGAAATACCAGCTGCCACAACCATGCCAAACATCACGATCACACCGCCACCTAGAACTTCGATGGGGATTGTGCGGATCACAGCACCCACTTTTGGGATCAAACCGCAGATGATCAAAAAGACCGCGCCGATGGTCACGACATGGCGTGACATCACGCCTGTCATGGCGATCAGGCCCACGTTCTGGCTGAACGATGTGTTTGGAAAGCCGCCAAAGATGCCAGCCACCGCAGACCCCACACCGTCCGCATAGGTCGCACCAGAAATCTCTTTGTCTGTTGCTTCGCGACCCGCGCCACCTTTGGTGATGCCGGATACGTCACCGACAGTTTCTACCGCAGACACAAAGGCCATCAGGCAGAAACCGACAACCGCAGCGATGCTGATTTCAAAGCCGAATTTGAAAGGCATCGGGAAGGCGATCGGCGCCGCGCGGCCCCAGCTTGTGGCGATGCCCTCAAGTGTCACCATGCCCATCGTCATGGCATAGAAGTACCCAACGATGATGCCGATCACGACAGCAGAAACGGCCAACATGCCGCGCGCGTAAAACTTCAGACCAAGCGTCACAAAGATCACAACCAGTGCGGCGGACCAGTTCAATAGCGATCCGTATTCGGGCTTGTTGATGGCGGGCACACCGCCCGCGGCGTATTGAATGCCGACTTTGACAAGGGCCAGACCGATCATCGTCACAACCAGCCCGGTTACCAGAGGCGGCAAAGCAAAGCGGATTTTGCCGATGAACGTCGCGATCAAAGTGTGAAACAGGCCCCCGATGACAACACCACCAAAGAGCGCAGGCAGGGCCTCGACGCCTTTGCCCGCGACCAGCGGAATCATGATTGGAATAAAGGCAAAGGACGTGCCTTGAACGATCGGCAAACGCGCCCCAACCGGTCCCAGACCGATTGTCTGAAACAGCGTGGCAATGCCCGCAAACAGCATAGACATCTGGATAAGGTAGGTCATGTCAGGGAAACCCTGTGCGCCTGCGTCGGACCCGAACCCGAACCCGGCCGCCCCCGCGATGATGATCGCAGGTGTGACGTTTGACACAAACATCGCCAGCACATGCTGGATGCCCAGCGGTACGGCCTTGTGCAAAGCCGGTGTGTAATTTGGATCCCGAAGCTGTTCCGGTGTCCCGATGGATGCATCTGTCATGGTGACTGTCCCTCCCTAGGTGATGCTTTGCGCTGGCGTTTGGCCTAGCTGTTTTTTATTCTTCGATGATGTAGGGCGTTTCGAACCAATGCTCTTGCAGGTTTGCGCCGTCTCCGATGCGGTCCACAACGGCAAACAATCCCGGTTCGAACAAAGGGGTCAAAACGCCGTGCCATGTGCCACGGTGAAAGTTGATCGCTTGGCCCGGTGCTGTGATGAACGCGACTGGATCCTGCGGGGTGCCATTGTCATCACGTGCCACAACCACCAGAAACGGGTCGGCTGACATCGGCACAAAGGCCTGACTGCCCATCGGGTGTCGTTCGACCATTTCAAGCCGAAGTGGCAGTGTTTCCTTTTCGCCCTTGAAGATGCTGATACCTGCCTGCCCGTCCGTGAAATCCAGCTGCGCCTGATCGTGAAAGCGGCCGCATTTGCCCTGATTTATCATCTTGTCGGGGGCACCCGATGCCTGCATCACATCGCCGTAGGGCGCAAAGGCGTCTGCGGTCAGGGTGCTGGTTTTGATGCGGATTGTCATGTCGGGAACTTTTCGATCAGGCGCAATTGCGCGATGCGTTCCACCTGCACGCAGGCTTCGGCAAACTCCGCCGCGCGGTCGTTGCTGATGCGGCGTTCAAATGCCGCGACGATGCTGGCTTTGGTGTTGTCCTTGACGGCAATGATGAAGGGAAACCCGAACTTTGCGGTGTATGCGTCATTGAGTGCTGTGAATGTGGCACGTTCTTCGTCCGTGAGCATGTCCAGCCCCGCGCCCGCTTGTTCTGCGGTGCTTTCCGCCGTCAGCCGGCCTGCGGATGCAAGTTTGCCGGCCAGATCGGGGTGTGCGTTCAAAACCCCAAGCCGTTGGTCTGTGCTGGCACTGCGAAACACCCGTGCAAGCGCCTGATGCACACCGGCTGCGCTGTCATGGGTTGGACCAAGTTCGCCGTCATAGGCCGCTTCTGCGATCCATGCGCTGTGTTCAAAGATGCCGCCAAATTCCGTGACAAAGGTCTTGCGGTCCATTTCAGAAGGGCGTGTCATGGCCACTGGTGGGTGTTCCTTCCTCCAGTGTTCGGCAATCTGGAGCCGTGTGGCGAACCAGACGCCTTCGTGTGACTTCATATGATTGATGGCGCGGCGCAGGGCGGCGGCCCGTCCGGGGCGGCCAATCAGACGGCAATGCAACCCGATGGACAGCATCTTGGGGGCACCCGCCTGCCCTTCCTCATAAAGATAATCAAAGCTGTCTTTGAGATAGCTTTCGAACTGGTCCCCGTTGGTATAGCCCGCCTGAATAGCAAAGCGCATATCGTTGCAATCCATGGTGTAGGGCACGATCAACTGGTCGATCTTTTGTTCGGGCTTTTGTTCGGGTGCCTCAAATTGCATCCAATAGGGCAGATCATCGGCGTAGCTGTCCGCGACATAGGCAAATTGCCCCGTTTCAGCCGCCAATCGTACCGTGTTGTTGGAACACCGGCCTGTGTACCAGCCGCGCGGGGCTTCACCGGTGACTTCGGTGTGCAGGCGAATGGCTTCGGCGATTTGGTCCCGTTCTTCGGCCTCTGGCATGTCTTTGTGTTCGACCCATTTCAAGCCGTGGCTGGCGATTTCCCAGCCGCTGTCTTTCATGGCTGCGACTTGTTCGGGCGCACGTGCGAGGGCGGTCGCGACACCGTAAACTGTTACTGGCAGGGCGCTGAGCATCCGGTGAACCCGCCAAAACCCGGCCCGCGCCCCATATTCGTAGATCGATTCCATGTTCCAGTGGCGCTGACCGGGCCAGGCTGCGGCGCCAGTGATCTCTGATAAAAATGCTTCGGATGAGGCGTCCCCGTGCAGGATGTTATTTTCGCCACCCTCCTCATAATTAAGCACAATCTGGACTGCGATCTTGGCGCCATTCGGCCAATTCGCTGCGGGTGGCGTCGCACCATATCCGGTCATGTCGCGCGGGTATCTTTGCACTTTGGGTCTCCTTGTTAGGGATCTTGTATTTCAAAACAATAGATATGTTTTTCAAAAAAAACACGAAGGAGCGTTTGGAAGGTCAGGGTTTGCGTATTTTGCATTCTATTGTCAGATTGTGCACAAAAATGAGGAGGAAATTAGAGTGTCCGGTTATCTCACGACCCACGTTCTTGACACGGCGCGCGGCTGCCCTGCGCAAGGCATGAAAATTGAGCTGTATAAGATCAATGGCGCAGATCGGGTATTCTTAAAGTCTGTCGCAACAAATGACGACGGGCGCACCGACGCACAAATCTTGCCTGCCGTAGAATTTGAAACCGGCATCTATGAACTGGTGTTTCACGCAGGCGATTATCTGGACCGCACAGGAACACCACCAGAAGAACCGCGGTTTCTTGATGTGATCCCGATCCGGTTCGGCATGTCAGAGGCATCACACTACCATGTGCCACTGCTGGTTTCACCCTTCAGCTATTCGACTTATCGGGGCAGTTGATGCGGTTATGCCGTTTCGTTGAATGATCCGGCAATGCGATCCGACACAAAGTCCATGAACAAGCGCGTCTTTGGGTCCTGATGCCTCCGGTGCGTAAACAAGCAGGCCATTTGAATGGGTTCTGGTGGCGTGTCTTCGCACACCACAACCAACGCGCCGGATTTTAGGTACTGGGCGACTTCAAACACGGGTTTCAGGGCGATCCCGTGACCTGCCAGCGCCCAATCCGTCAACACGTCACCATCATCGCTTTCATATCGTCCCGCGGCTGGAAACCGTTTCATTCCGGACGCAGTCATCAAAGGCCACTGAAATTCCTTGGCGCCTGGAAAGCGCAGATTGAGGCATTCGTGTTTGTCTTTCACAAGGTCTTTGCCTGATGAAGGGTGCCCATGTGATGCAATATATCGCGGGGCAGCGCAAAGAACGCGTTGAACATCGGCGATCTTTTTGATCCGCAAGTTGCTGTCTTCGGGTTGGCCCAGAAAATAGGCAAGGTCCAACCCTTCGGTTGTCAGATCAACCTTTCGGTCCGTCAGCCTAAGCCGCACACTGACGTCGGGATATTCTGCAAGGAACGCTGGCACCTGCGGCGCAATCAACCTGCGCCCAACCCCCAAAGGGGCCGCGACATACAAGGACCCGCGTGGGCTGTCCGTTATGTCAGTGACTTGTGCTTCGGCCGCTTCTATCGATTCCAGCACTTCGCAGGCCCCGCGATAAAAGGCTTCGCCTTGCTCGGTCGCATTCAGGTTGCGGGTTGTCCGTTGAAACAGCCTGACGCCCAGATGGTCTTCCAGCTGCGAGATTCTTGATGACGTCACAGCCGGCGAAATGCGCAGATCACGTCCGGCCGCGGACATGCTGCCAAGCTCGTAGACACGAACAAAGGTGCGGATGTTTTCGAAATAGGACATTATATTGCTTTTTTTGATACAGCTTGGCTTTTCATAGCAATACCAGAACAATATTACCTCGACTAGTATGCCTTCAAATCCGAATCTCGAGAGGTAGGAATGTACGATTTTGCAATAATCTGGGACTGGACCGCCTTCTCGGTTCGGTGGCTTCATGTGATCACAGCGATGGCGTGGATCGGGGCCTCTTTCTACTTTATCGCTTTGGATTTGATGCTGAAGCCAAGTGACACCCTGCCTGCGGGGGCGTCCGGTGAAGAATGGGAAGTCCATGGCGGCGGGTTTTACCACACCATCAAATATATGGTTGCGCCTTCGCAGATGCCTGCGCATTTGACTTGGCACAAATGGCAAAGCTATTCGACGTGGCTGTCGGGGGCTGCGTTGCTGATGATCATGTACTGGGTGGGCGGTGAGATTTTCCTGCTGGACCCGACCAAAGCGGATTTGTCGTTGTTTCAGGGCATTCTGATTTCAGGTGGGTCCCTGACAATTGGGTGGCTGGCCTACGACCAGATGTGCAAATCAAAGCTAAGTGACCATCCGACATTTTTGATGCTGCTTTTGTTTGCGATTTTGGTGGTCATGTCCTGGGGCTATAACCAGATATTCACGGGGCGTGCGGCCCTGCTGCATCTTGGGGCCTTTACGGCAACGATCATGACGGCAAACGTATTTTTCCAGATCATGCCAAACCAACGCATCGTCGTGCAGGACCTCAAAGAGGGCCGCACACCGGATGCGAAATACGGCAAGATCGCCAAGGTCCGGTCCACCCACAACAACTATCTGACTCTGCCCGTTGTGTTCTTGATGCTGTCCAATCACTACCCGCTGGCCTTTGGCACGCAATACGCATGGATCATCGCCAGCTTGATCTTTTTGACCGGCGTAACAATCCGCCACTATTTCAATACCATGCACAAAACGGGCAAAGGCCCACATTGGACATGGGCGGTCACAGTCTTGCTTATGATTGTGATTGCGTGGCTGTCTTCCGTCCGCCCGACGGTCACCCTCGAAGAGGCCGAAGCCCGTCCGCTGACCGCTTATGAACAAAAGTTCGCTTCTGCCGAAGGGTTCGACACGGCATATGATATTGTGCGCGGCAATTGTTCCATGTGCCATGCGCGCGAACCGTTCTGGGAGGGGGTCAGGTGGGCCCCCAAGCATGTCTATCTTGAAACGACAGGTGACATCGCACGGCAGGCCGAACAAATCTATCTTCAGGCTGGTTTGACCCATGCCATGCCGCCCCCGAATGCGATTTCGACCATGACACCGGAAAATCGGGAACATATCATCGCCTGGGTACAGGCTGCCCGTGCAACAGACTGAGATTTGACAATGTTCCTTGGGTTGATCGGGTATGGCGGTATTGCAAAAGGACTGTTGGACCTTGTGTCACGCACGGGCGTGCGCGAAGTGACCGTTCTTGTGCGCCCGTCGACAGATGTGGCTGCTCTGGCGGAAACGGCAAACAAGGGTTCAGACATTCCAGTCAGGTTTGTCACGGCACTTGATGCATTTGCCGCAGCAAAGCCATCGCTTGTTGTGGAATGTGCGGGGCACGGTGCGGTGGGCAGCCACGTTCCAGATTTGCTTAGGCAGGGTTTGGATGTGGTCATAGCTTCGATTGGCGCTTTGGCAGACGAAGACTTACATCAAAAGATCATCAAGGCCGCGCAAACCGGAAAGTCCCGCTTTATCCTGCCAAGCGGTGCGATTGGCGGTCTCGATATTCTGCGCACAGCTGCACAAAGCGGCAAAGTTGATGTCGCCTATTGCGGCATCAAGCCGGCACTGGCATGGACCGGAACTCCGGCCGGTGATGTTTTGGACCTTGCGGCTTTGACGACGGCCACGCCGATCTTTTCGGGGTCTGGTCGTGAAGCTGCAATCGCCTATCCGAAGAACGCCAATGTTGTGGCGGCTCTTGCTTTGGCGGGTGCCGGTTTTGACGATATGACAGTCGAATTGATTGCTGATCCGGACGCCACAAGCAACCAGCACAGCTACACGGCGGTATCGCCTGTGTGTCGCTTTTCGATGTCGATTGGGTCTGTGCCATCGGCGGGAAATGTGAAGACGTCCATGACAACGATCTTAAGCATTTTGCACGAGATCACAGAATTTGAAACGCGGCTCGCGTATTCGTCCTTGTAGGGAACATCTGTGACAGCAGTGGCCTGTGCTACCAGCCGCCGAACCGGTCCCAGACCATCAATGCGGCATCCGGGTCCTTTGGAACAACATGATAGCGCTGGTGTTGCGCAGCTGTCGCACACGCGTGATTTGGCAAGATACGCAAAAGCGTTCCCACAGGCAGGTCCGGCATGTCTCCGTTAAAGTCGGGATGCCGGGCAATGACGCCATGTTCCTGATTGGCCTGTTTCACATACAAGCCGCGAATGGGCGCACCCGATGCATCACATACCAACCCGTAACCCTGATCGACACGCTGGTTGGCGGTGCCACGATCGCGCGACATGGCCATCCATCCCGCGTCGCAGATGGTCCACCCTTTTGCGTCTTGATGGCCAATGACCGTGGTCAGTACGCTCAGGGCGATGTCATCGACCGTACACACCTCAAGACCGGCCATGACCAGATCAAAGAACACGTAAACGCCTGCGCGCAGTTCGGTCACACCATCAAGGTTTTGCGCGGCATGCGCCGTTGGTGTTGAACCGACGCTGACAACTGGACACGGCAGCCCCGCATCCCGCAAAATCGTGGCCGCATCGACCACAGCTTGCCGTTCCTGTTCTGCAGACAGCACCTGTGCGGCGTGCCCCACAGCGCCATAGCTTTCGCCTGCGTGACACAGCACCCCGACCAGTTCTGCCCCGCCGTCGTGTAGGATACGGCCCACTTGGGTAAGTGCCGGACCATGTGCGGTTAACCCGCTGCGGTGCCCGTCGCCGTCAATTTCGATCATCGCGGGGATGGCTATTCCCGATGCTTTTGACGCTGCCGCAACCGCCTCTGCCTGTGCGGCGCAATCCAGCAGAACCGTCAGCCGACAACCCGCGCGATGCAACGCAATGACGCGGTCCAGTTTGTTGGGGCTGATGCCCACGCCATAAAGAATATCGTTGATGCCTGCCTGTGCAAATGCGTCGGCCTCTGCGAGGGTGGATACCGTTGCCGGACCGTGTCCATCTTTAAGGACATAGCGCGCCGCTGCTACACTTTTGGTCGTTTTCAAATGGGGCCGCAAAGCCACGCCCAATGTGAGGGCCCGTTTCGACAGACGGTCAATGTTGCGCATCATGCGGCCCTCATCGACCAACAGGCAGGGTGTGAACAAGGCGGAAAGACGGGGATCGGTCATAGCGTGACCCTATACCGATAAAGTCCAACCTGAAAAGATATCCGGTGATGTTTTTGGGGCCATCGTACGGGCGACTAAATCGCTGCATCCGCTACACCAATTGAGGCAGATCAAAATCCACCGCCTGAAGGTCTGGTAAGTGTGATGTGTCCAACGAAAGAACCCATATGAAAAAGACATGTACATTGCTTTTTGCCCTGCTTGTGATCCAGAACCCTGCGATTGCGCAGGATGCGGCCATTGGTGCGGCGCTGTATGAGACGCATTGCTCCGATTGCCACGGCTTTGAGGCGCGTGGGAACGGACCATTGGCCCCTGCATTGATCCTGCAACCACCGTCGTTGCGCAATCTGGTGCAGCGCCATGATGGTTTTCCGATGGAACGCGTCGTCACCCGTATTGACGGGCGCGATCCGTTGGTCAGCCACGGATCGCCGATGCCGGTCTATGGTCCTTACTTTGAGGGCGATGACACCGCGCTGAAAACAGAGAGCGGACAGCCGGTTTTGACCAGTCGGCCTATTGCCGATCTGGTCGCCTTCTTGAAGGAAATTCAGGAATAGATGGCATGCCAATCATTTCGGTCCGGTGCTTTGCACCCCGAACACCTTCCCTTCATCAAGGAGTTATGCCCATGACTGTCAGAACGGTTATCATCGCCAGCGTTTGCACCGCCTTTCTTGGGGCATGTACGCAGACCCCGTCGCATAGCGCTGCCGCGTTCGCGTCCGAAACGGTGGCCCGTGGGAAAACTATCTATGGTCAGGAATGTGCACAATGCCATGGAACCGCAGGAGAAGGTGGTGGACCTGCATCGCTGGGACTGGGTGCTGCCCCGCCTGATCTGGTTGGACTGAAAATGCGCAATGGCGGGCAGGTTCCGCGCGCCTTTGTGCGTAAATACGTTCTTGGATTGACTGAAGAAAACGATCTGGCAGGGCCTATGCCTGATTTCGCGCGTGTCGGGTTACGACATGTTTATCCAAAAGGCGGCGCTGACGGTGAAGTGCTGGAAGCAGATTTCGAAAGCTTGCTGGATTATTTGGAAACGATACAGCAATAGGCCGGACGCATCAGGTTTGGCTGGGTTTGATGATCAACCGGTTTGTTGCGTACGGGCTGTGATCTGCCCCATAACAAAGCGCGTTGCCAACATGCCGCCCACAAGCGCTGCAACAAAGATGATCACGCGGGTGTCGAGCGTACCCAAAGCGGGCAGTGCGCCTCCCGGGCAAAATCCGGCAATGCCCCATCCGATCCCAAAAACGCCCGCACCTGTTAGAAGTTTTGCATCAAGTTTTTGGTTGTTTGGGATGTCAAAGGCTGGCTCAAACACCGGTGCAGGCCGTTTCAGCACAAGACGGTAGCCGATGAACGTCACGATCACGGCCCCGCCCATCACAAAGGCAAGACTTGGGTCCCATGTGCCTGCAATGTCGAAGAAGTTGATCACTTTGGCGGGGTTGGCCATGCCCGACATTGCAATGCCGGTGCCAAACAGCGCCCCTGTCAAGAATGTCAGAAAAATGCGCATAATTCACGCTCCCAAAAGATGGCGGACCACATAAACGGTCAACGCAGTGGTTATCATGAATGTGAGTGTTGCAGCGAACGACCGCGGCGAAAGCCGTGCCATGCCACAGACCCCGTGACCAGATGTGCAACCGCTGCCCAAGGTCACGCCGATGCCGACCAGAACGCCGCCAACGATCAACAAGGGCGTGGCTGAAGGCACGTCAATGGCAGGCAATCCACCTGTGAGTCCGAAATAGATCCAAGGTCCGGTGAACATGCCCGCCAGTATCGCGGCGCGCCACGTCCAATCGGACCGGCTTGCAGGCCAAAGTGCGCCCGCCAGAATGCCGGTCGCCCCCATGATCCGTCCGCGCAAAAACATAAGGCAAACGGCGGCCAAACCGATCAAAACGCCCCCTGTGAGGGACGCAAGCGGTGTAAACGATGTTTCCATGGATCAAATCCTGCAGGTTGAGATACCGATGATGCGGTATAGCGGGCAAAATCGGAAAAATGCAGTCAGAAAAAGCACGACCCCGACGCCCATGCTACCATAGGCCAAAGCGGCGCTGGACCAGATTGCGGGCATGTTCAGCAGGGGAAGAAAAAAGAGTGCGAGGCCTGCAACGGCCCTGATCAGGCGGTCGAAGCGTCCAAGATTTGCGATCATGTCGGTGTCCTTTCAAGGATGACCCAAGGGTTACGTTGTCTTGTCCCCTACCTTGGATGCGCCGTCTGTGATTTTGTCACAAGCTGTCGGGAATTTTTACGGCGCGTTTGCCAAACGCCCAATGGCCGCGACATCGCACAGTTCAATCACGCCGCGGCTTAGTGTCAGCCAACCCCGTCTTTCAAATTCTTTCAACTGCCGTGAAATGACTTCGCGGGCCGTTCCCAATTCAACCGCCATTTGCTGGTGTGTCAGGTGTAGCGTGTTTTGCGCGTCTTGCAGTTCCAGCAGTTTTTGCGCCACCCGGATGTCCATGCGTTTGAAAGCGATTTCTTCGATGACCATGAAAAGGTCCGTGATCCGTTTTGAATATGCTTCAAACACAAAGGCGCGAAAGTCCTTTGAAACCGACATAAGTTCATCGAAGGTGTCACGCGGGATCAGGATGGCTTCAACATCGGTTTCTGCAATGCCTTCGGCTGAATATTCTTCAAACGCCAGCAGGCAAGCCGTGGTCAGAACGCAGCTTTCGCCAGCATGGACGCGGTACAGCACGATTTCGCGGCCCGCTTCTGACAGCTGTTGCACACGTACGGTACCCGACACAAGCAACAACAGGTTCTGGGGCGGATTGCCGGGGCCAAAGATCACGGCACCGGCTTTCAGCGCAGCGGGCACGGACTGCCTATCAAGCAGATCGGAAACCGTCTTTGAAAGTCCGGTCAGGCCGGGGAAATGGCGCCGCCATGTCAGTTTTTCAAGCATGTTTTATCCCTTGTTCTGGGTGTCCTAGCATCTTGGTCGCAGGTGTTTATTGATCTCCATCAATGGCGCGGCACGACAGTCCGTTAAAATGCCCCTATGACATTGGAACACGGACACAGCCCGCAAGAAATTGCACGACGGTTATCACAAGGCCAGCAGTACAACCCACTAAAAGACATGATTTACGGTGGAATTGATGGTGCGGTTACAACCTTTGCCATTGTGGCCGGGGTCGCTGGGGCGGGATTGCCCCATAGCATCATCGTGGCCCTTGGTTTGGCGAACATTCTGGCTGACGGATTTTCTATGGCGGCCAGCAATTATTCCGGCACCAAGGCCGAACTGGACGACCGCAAACGCATTATCCAGATTGAAGAACGCCACATCGCCGATCATCCTAATGGCGAACGCGAAGAGCTGCGCCAGATCCTTGCACAGCGCGGGCTTTCGGGGGGTGTTCTGGAACAGGCAACCGAAGAGATCACACACAAAAAGCAAAAGTGGATCGACCTTATGTTGACGGACGAATACGGGTTGCCTCGCGAGGGTCCCAACCCTGTTCGCGCGGCCCTATCAACATTTGCGGCGTTCCTTGTCGCGGGTGCAGTGCCTTTGATCCCTTTTGTGTTCGATCTGCCAAACCCTTTTGTCGTGTCGATCTATGCGACGCTTGTTACCTTTTTCCTGATCGGAGCAGGCAAAAGCCACTGGTCGTTGTCCAAATGGTGGCGTTCGGGGACCGAAACACTGGTTATTGGCGGGATGGCAGCGTTGCTGGCCTATGGGGTCGGGGGATTGTTCCACGCTGGATGATCTTGTGGTCCGCCATGTGCCGATGAGGTCGCATGCTCGTCGTGGGCGCCAGCCTTCTAGCGATAGCCAGTCAACGGAGGCTCATTTTCGAATGCCTCCAGCCATTCCCGCCATGCGTCCGCATCATCACCAAAATCCAGAAAGGATATGTCCTTGAGGCGCGAAAGGATGTCTTGGCGGGTGCGCCGTGCGCTTCCCAATTGCCCGTATTCGTAACCGGGGTAGACTTTGACCCATATCAGGTCGACGGGCGCGGAGGATGATTGATCCAACGCATCGATCATTGCGCGGGCTTCGGGCAGTCCTCTTGCGACTTCGGCCAGCAGGCGCGGCATAAAGGTTTTTTCTTCAAGCTCGTCCTCCATTTCCATGATGTCGCGGGTTGATTTGCCCTTGGTCAACTGGTCGTACAGGTTTTGGGCACGGTCTTGCATAAGGCTTTCAAAAAAGCGGGCGTCATTTCGGGTGTTCATTGGCCAAGCCTCCGGCGGTTGGCGGCGATGTACGCCTCTGAGTCCCGTCGGGCAATGTCCAGCAAGCTTGCCAATCTGTCAGCCTCATCCGAATTCCCCGTCGCCCGCGCAAGTGCTATACGGGGTTCTACGATGGATCTGGTTGTTTTCATTGCTTCGGTTTCCACACGTATTTCTTCAAGATAATACCGTTGCCCGCCATTTGGACCGTTGCGACCATATTTAGTCCAAAACTCATCCGCAGAGCCACCCCGCTTGAGCCACCGCGAAAAGCGCTGCGCGTGGGCGATTTCATGGGCTACTTCGTTGATCGCGATCAATTCGTTGTACCGGCCTGCCCCGACGCCGTCGATATAGCGTGGCATACCAATGTCGTCGGCAATTCGGAGCGAGCGGTCGGTTATCCTGAAGGCACTGCTTTGGCCGCGTCCGCCCAAACGGATGGAACTGACAAGCTGATCCAGCTCTGGGCCTGACATGCCCATGCGACGGGCCACATCATAGACAAGTTTACGCGCTTGGTTTGTGTTTGTTACGGCACCGCGCAATGCAAGAATACCGGCCTCGCCGCTGCGCAGCTTGCGGGCGCGTTCAAGAAGGCGGGATTGGCGGGCGATTGTAAGCCGCAACCGCAATCGCGGGATGCTTTCCCAAGCTTCGGCAACCACCCTGCCAATGCCATTGATGTTCATCATGATGCGCCCCGATGGCATCGTGGCAAAGTTCACCGTCAGACGTCCAAAGCGTGCATTGCGTATGCCCACCATTGTCAAACGTGCCGCATCGACCACCCTGTCCGAGGTGCGGGCCAAAAAGGACAGGTTTTGTGCGGTTCGGGCCCCTTGCATTGTTGCGCGCGCCGCAGGCAAAAACGCGGAAACGCCGGCCCCCCCCAAGCTTAACCCCAGCATTGTAAAGGACCAGTATTTGGTGAATGCCCGTTGGTCGTTTTGGTCAAGCACGCCAAAGCGTTCTGCCATGGCAAAGGCTGCGTCCCCCAACCATCCGGTTTGATGTGAACTTTGGACCGGTGTGCGCAGCATATCGATGCCTTGGGTCAAAGCCTCGATCCCGGCGATGGTCATGGCACCGCCCGCCAGCAGACCAACGCCCGTCCAGGACGCGCCAGCCGCCAACATGACGCCCCCGATGACTTCTGCCGCGCCGACAATGACATTCAAGGTGCCCCAGATGACGCGGCTGGACCAGCTGTCCATGAATTCTTCATGCGCACCCGCGCCGGGAATACCGGACCGCACCATCCAGTCACCCATGACACGGTGCAACCAATCCGCGCCGTCATCATTGGTGACGTCGTCAAACACCAGATCATCGTCGTCCATCCCGAGGGCCCAGTTGAACTTGTCGATGTTTTTGTTGATGCGTGTGGTGATTAGGATTTTACGGTCCGCGATGCGCCAATGCTTGAGCGTCTCAAGCCGGTACTGATTTGCCACAAGGCGTGCCATGGCCGCATTGTATTCATCGCGCCAATACAGCAGCCCACCGCCTGGCAGGAATGTGATCCGCCGCAATTCGCTGTGATCGCGGCTGATGGCTGCACGCAGCGCGGTTTCTTCGCCCGAGACGTCATCCACAAACTCGATCTGGTAGCCTTCGCCGTTGACCAGCATGTCCAACAGCTGCGCCCGTTCGGGATAGCGGCGGGCAAAGACGTCGATGACGCCGTCAAAGGTAATGGGTGCGCCCGCAAAAATCGGAGGAAACAGTTCGTCCGACCGGATTTCGTCTTCGACTGTCGCAATTCCCAAATCGCAACTCTGATCGACCTCAAGACCTGCAAACAAGGCATCAAGTTCGAAGTTGCCGATGTCTTGCGGGATAAAGGCCGCTTCTGCTGCGCATTGGCCCGTGGTGCAATCGTCTTCGGCGACATAAAGTTCTGCAGGTTCAGTCAAAGAGAGCCCCCATGCGTTGCCCCAAACGGGAGCGGATCAATTCGGAAATAGCCTGAAACCGCGTCTCTGTAGAAACTGTCGTCGCGTTCAGGTGGTGCTGGATGTCCGGCTTGAGCGGATCAAGGTCAGCCCCGTAAACAAGGTTCCACGCGATGAAGTATCGCAAATGAAAGCGGCCGCGAAACCCAAGCGGATGAACGGCCAGAACGGTGGCACGGGCTGTGTCCTTGAAATGTGTTCTATCTATCGCTGCGTTTTGCAGGGCCGCGCGGTCTTCAAGGTTTGCCAATTCGCGGTCCGCAGCCGCCAGAAGGGCAATGCGCCTTGCAGCTTTTGTGTCGATTTTCCGGTTCGGCGTGCTGCCAATGTGTTGGCACGCACCCTCGAACCAGCTTTGTCCAGCGTGATAAACAACTGTTTCAATGATCTGGTCTTGCGGTCCTGCGAAGAAACCGGCGCGGAAATCTATGTCCGCTTCATCAAGATAAAGGTGCAAGATGTCGGGGTCATAGAACCGGAAAAAAAGCCATGTGCCGTTTGTGTCTTCGAACTTGGTGAAGCGTCGAAAGTGCTTACGCACAGCATCCAGAGTGTCCCTGCTGCGCAACAACACATAGCTGGATGTGCCCCACAACTGCCATGACGCATCACCGTCCACAAACAACCCGCGTGTGAATGTGTGGTCTTTGTCCAAGTGAACAATCCACGGCGCCACGTCCCGCATGTCCTGTTCTCCTGTCCCCTGAAAAAGACATGCATGGTCTAGTCCGGAGGTCTCCAGAATCTCGGGCAGGCCCAAAATTTGTGCGGCATCCAGAATGACAAAGGTTCTAAGCGGTGAGGATGTTTGCCCCACATCGGTCTCTGCCTGTCCGAACAGCACGTCCATCAATCCGTCCGGTACGTTGTTTGGATCGGTTTGTTCAAATTGGGTGCCCAAGGGCGAGATATTTTCAAGGGTGCGAAACAACACGGAAGCGCCATCCGCAGCTGGCAAAGGCGCGGCGTGATCCAATGCCCAAATATCGTGTTGTGCTACATCGGTCATGTTACTCGCACGTCTCAACCATAAATTGCATATTCAGGATCACTACACCACTTGATCTGCGTGCATAAGCCCGCAGGAAAAGAATCTTCCGTTATTTGGGCCCGCCTTGATGCATCTCAATTCAACCTTGCGTGTCGGGCGCAAGCTTTGGCAGGGTTAGGCAAAGGGATATTTGCGATGGTTCACACGGCCACAAACAGCGCCATTTTACACGCCATCATGGATGCGGCAGTGGACGCGATGATCGTGTCCGACCAAGGCGGTAACATCCTGCGTATCAATGCTGCTGCGGGGCGGATGTTTCAATATGATGTGGTCGAAATGGTGGGTCAAAGCGTCAACATGCTGATGCCAAAGGCTTTGGCGGTGTTGCACGACGGTTTTATGTCTCACCACATTGAAACGGGCGAAAAGCGCATCATCGACACTGGCCGCGATGTTGAAGGATTGCGCAGGGATGGTTCCCTTTTTCCGCTGCACCTGTCCGTGGGGCACAGCGCGGTCGAAGGCCGCCGCATCTTTGTCGGCATTTTGCATGACTTAACCCGGCGCAAAGCCACGGAAGATGCCTTGTCGCGGTCCCAGCGTTTGGATGCCATCGGCAAGATGACGGGGGGCATCGCACATGATTTCAACAATCTTCTGACAGTGATAGTTGGCAATCTGGAACTGTTGGAAATGCGTGGCGCAAATGATCGCCAACTGCCTTTGATCAAGGACGCTCTGGAAGCGGCTGAAATGGGCGCTGATTTGACGACCCGTTTGTCGGTTTTCGCCCGGCGCAGCAATCTGAAACCGGTTCAGTGCGATCTGCGTGTGCTATGCACAGATACCCTGACTTTGCTAAAACGCACGATCGGGGCATCGTACCGGATCAGAACCGATTTTGCGGCCGAACTGGCTC
>NZ_OMOR01000004.1 GCF_900302465.1 Ascidiaceihabitans donghaensis
CGATCAGGGCGGCGCGGCCCGCTTTGGTCACGCAGAAGCCGGGGTAGGCCGCCATTTGGGCGGATTTGACCTGACCGGCAGGCGACATCATGTATTGGATGAAGTCTTTGACCTGATCTGCTTTTTCGCTGCCTTTGCCGATGGAATAGCTTTCGGTGAACTGGATGCCGCCCTCTTTTGGGATTACGGATGCAACGGGTGCGCCGTCTTTTTCCAAAACGCCTGTGATCCAGTCGCCGATGCCAACCATGGCTTGCATTTCGCCGTTTTTCAGCCCGTTGAACGTGCCGCCGTAATCAAAGAACCCGCCGACCTGCTTGCGAAGGCCCATCGTGGTCTCTTGCACGGCGTCCCATTTGGCGTCGTCTAGATCCCAAAGGCTGGCGCCGTTGCCGTTGTACAGGCTCATCATGCCCAATGTTGGCAGATGCCAGTCAAAGTGGCCGACCTTGCCCTCCAGTTCGGGCTTCCAGAAACATTCGTAGCTTGTGGCTTCTTCTGCTGTCACAGAGTTTTTGTTGTAGGACACCCCCAAATGGCCGCCGCGCAGCATCATGGAATACATTTTTCCATCTGCCCAGTGGCCGGGGAACTGTTCAAAATCCTCGTGCAACATATCGTCCAGCGGGTAGTCCGCCGGATTCATTTCGTCGATGTAGCCGGCAAGATTCAACTGCTGCACAAATTCGCCGTCTGACAAAATCAGGTCATAGGTGCCGGGGGGTGATTGTGCGATCAGGGCCAACATGTTGTCACCGCCCGCGTAGTATTTCGGGACAAACTTGACGTTGTTGGCGGCCTCATATTCCGCGACCATGTCTGGTTCGCCGTGGCCGTACCATGCCAGCATGTTGATTTCTGTGGTGGCGGCCCAAGCGCGGCTGACAAACGGAGTTGTCAAAACGGCCGCCCCGCCTGCTTTCAGTAGTTGGCGGCGGGTTGGGGCGCTTAGAAATGATGATGATTTTGCGAGTGTCATGGTCGTCTCCCAGGTGTGGCGCCTTATCCAGAAGACGCTTCTTTTCGCTTTGCACATTCAGTGCGTTCAGTACGGATTAACTAAGACGCTATTGCAAGGGCTGCTCTATTGGAAGTTTATCGTTCCTATGCGTTTATAAGAATTTCTTATGCGAGTGCCTCTTTTAAGGTCATTTCGATCTCGTTTACGACAAGATGACCGCTTTGGCCTAACCGTGTCTGCCTGTAAAATACGCCGATGTGCAGCGGCTCCAAGTCGGGCAATCCGGTGTCGGGCGATAGTGTTTGCAAACCGTCCAGCATTGTCGGCCCGGTCAGGCAAGACACACCCAATCCGTCAACAACAGCCTGTTGCAGACTGCCAATACCCGGACTGGCAAAGGATATGCGCCACCGTCGCTTGGCCTCTTTCAACGCTTCTGTCATGCGGTCGCGATACACGCATCCATAGGGGTGGGCGACCAAAGGAAGTTCTTCGCGATCCGTAAACTCCACGCCATTCGCTGCAACCCAAACCGGTTGTTCAACCCAGTTGCGATGTAAAAACTGCTGATCCCCGCCGGGGTGCAGGCCGACGGCGATATCCAAATCGTCTTTTCGTATCCCCTCAATCAAATTGCGTGACAGGTCACACCGGATTTCTATCGTCATGTCGGGGTTCTGCTGCACAAAGCGGGTCATGCAAGATTGCAGCATGCGCACACCGAAATCGACAGGCAGGCCGATGCGCAGCCGTTTGGTATCGGCATCGTGGCCAAACTGGCTGATGGCCAAGTCATTGAGGCGCAAAATTTGACGGGCATGGACAATCAATGCGTCGCCACGTTCCGTCAGGCGCACACCGCGGCCTTTGCGCATGACCAAAGGTTGGCCAACAAGTTCTTCAAGACGTTTCATTTGCAAACTTATGGCAGGTTGCGTGCGGCCCAAAAGCGTTGCGGCGTGGGTGTAGCTTTCGACTTCGATCACGGTGACAAACGTGCGCAAAAGCTCTGTGGGAAGGTTCACTTGGCCCATGGCTCACCCATTTCAAAAACATATTCTTTCATTAGGAGTATAAATTTTTGTTATCTCAAAATCTATTCTAATTTGGCCACATGAACCGAAATCAATTCCATAAGCTGTTCAAAACGCCCGGTCCCGTTGTGTTGCCGGTCATCCATGTTCTGGACAGTGCCCGCACCAAACGAAACGTCGAAACCTTGTTGGAAGCGGGTGCCCAAGGCTGCTTTCTGATCAATCATGATTTTGCGCCAGAAAGGTTTTTGCCGATCATCCGCGACACGCGCGCGGCCTTTCCGTCGCTTTGGATGGCTGTGAATTTTCTGGGCGTAACAGGCAAGGATGCTTTCGCGGTCTTGGGGCAGTTGCAATCTGAAGGATGTCAGGTCGATGCCTATTGGGCAGATGACGCCTGTATCGATGAAGATGGCATCAACGCCGAAGCCAAGGACATTGAAGCGGCGCGCAAAAACAGCGGTTGGGACGGGCTGTATTTCGGAGGCACGGCTTTCAAAAAGCAACGCGAAGTGGCCCCTGACCGTTACGGCGATGCAGCCCGCGAAGCCTGTGCTTTTATGGATGTCATCACCACGTCCGGCGTGGCCACGGGCCAAGAAGCAGACCTTGGCAAAATCGAAACCTTCCGTGCGGCGATCGGTGATCGCCCTATGGCGCTGGCGTCCGGCATATCGCCCGACAACGCGCAGGCCTATGCCGACGTCGATTGCTTTATGGTCGCCACAGGCATCAACGAGGCCGGTAATTTTTACGACATTGATCCGACGCGATTGGCGGAATTGATGGCAATCACACGCACTCTGTCCAAAGGATCCGCACAATGACACTGCAAGACAAAGGCCCCCGCGACGATCGTTGGTATCTCAATATCATGGCGCCCAACACCAAGGGTGACAAATTTGCGTGGCTTGACCCCACTTCAATCTACATCAATGCGCAAGCTTTCAATGACTTGCTGGATGATCTTTTGGCGGACCTCAAGGCGGGTGAGGTTGAATGTGATGTTGTGGCAGGTTTGGACGCGATGGGTTTTGTGTTGGGCGCTGCTTTGGCGGCACGTCTTGGTGTCGGGTTCTTGCCGATCCGGAAGGCAGGAAAGCTATGTGTAGACACTGATAAAGTGTCCTTTGGCAACTATTCGGGCCGCACCCAAGATATGGAAATGCGCATGCCAGCCTATGGCCCCGGCACCCGTGTGCTGTTGGTCGATCAATGGGTCGAAACAGGTGGCACAATGGATGGTGCGATCCGCTTGGTTGAACGTCAAGGCGGCGTTGTGGCGGGTATGGTTGCTGTCGCCATCGAGGAAAACGAGCGCACCGATGGATACCGTGCCTCTTATCCGTGTGTGTCTGCTGTGATGCAGGGGTCGCGGTGGCAAACCGAATGCAACAGCCAGACGTTGTCCAGCTTCACAACTTACACGCCAGAGGCTGCGTTCCCCCAAACAAAACGCTAGCTTTTACAAGGGGGGCGACCTTTCGGGGGTGGTGCCACTACGGCGCATCCTCAAAGCTTTTCGGAAGAACCCTGCCCAGAATACCAATAAGATAGGCAGTGCTTATTCCAAAGGTAAGAAGGCCCGTGATCGCACAAAAGGTCGCAACAATACGCGCGTCTGCGCCCAGTACAATATCGCCATATCCCAAGGTGGTGTAGGTGACGGTCGCAAAATAGAAACTTGTTGGAAAATCCGGCAATGAACCGATCATCAGAAACACAAGGGCCCAAGTCCATATCTGGATGGTGTGGGCTGCCACCAGGATGCAAATGCCAAAAGTCAGAAACATCGCCGGTCTTAACCTTGGCCAATGATCTTTGGAAAGGCGTTGTGACAGGTGACCAAAATAGGGAATACTGGCGGCGATTGCTGCTGTGTGCACCAATGCGCTAAGCGCAAGCAGGATTGTCCCAAGCGAGATCTGCTGTATAATCCCCATAGATAAATCCCTGTTGTTCGGATGTTGATTGTTACAGTCAGTTAAATACACAGACGACGGGCAGGGGCAAACCCTTGCACAATACGTCAGTGAATGCGCACACCCTGTGCCACAATCATTTTCTGAACGGTTGGCAAGTCGATGTCGTGGAAGCCTACACCGGTTTTGACGGACCACGCGGCGGCCACTCCTGCACCTTGGCCTGCGACGGCGCAACACGCCATGTTGCGGGTGGCCGCGTGTGCAACCCGATCACCCCCCGTTGCGCGGCCCGCAACGATCAGGTTTTGCACACCCTTGGGCAGCATTGAACGGTAGGGGATGTGCATATAGCGCCCTGTGGTGGGAAGGATCAGGATGCCGTAGCCGTCGATAAATTCAGGGTAAATTCCGATGCTGTCGTCAAAACGGGCTTCGCCGCGCACGTCTGCTTCGGTCATATTGTAAACGGCGTCGATTTTTCGGGTGTCGCGGATGCCGATGGACATGCCAAAGTTACGCAAACGCACGTCTTGGCAGCCCGGCGTATAGTGACGCAGGCTTTCGATCGCATGCATGGCTTGCTTGCGGCCTTCGATCTCAAACCGGGTCATGCTGTCGGGGTCTGTGCCGTCGCAACCGGCAAGGTGGATCAGGTTCATATACGTCATTTCGCCGCTGTCATGCACCGCACCCCATGTGCCGCCAATCGTGTTCAGATGGGCAGGGATAACGCCGTCACGAATGGCCTGTTCAAAGGGCTTTCCCAGAAACGGAGAAAACATTGTGTCTTCCTTGCCGTCGGTCTCGACTTCCCATTCGCCTGTGGACCAGTCGCGGTAGGTTTGTGGGTCGGCTTTGACGCCTTCCATGAACTTGGCTTTGTTCACGCCAGCAAGGTGGAACATGACACTGGCGGCTTGCATGTCTTCCACGGGCGTTTTGACCGTTGCAGCCCCTGCGCGCTGCGCAATGTCCGCGTCCCCTGTGGCGTCAATCACGCGTTTGGCCAAGATCGCCTCGCGGCCCGATTTGGATTCGACAATGACCCCTGTGATCATGTCCCCGTCCACGATCGGTGCTACGAACTGGCGGTGCAACATCGGGTGAATGCCTGCCTCTTCCACCAGCGCGTCCGCCACCAGCTTGAACCCTTCGCTGTCCAACTCATAGCTTAAGGACTGGCTTTCGGGCACTGCCGCGCCCATGGCCTTGGCGCGCTCTTCGAACTCCCAACCAATACCACCCGCCTCAACGGTTTTGTCGTGACGGTACCACGCAAAGCCTTCGACACCGACGACGGTTATGTTGCCCCCGAAGCAGCCGAAGCGTTCCAGCAATGTGACTTCGACCCCGGCACGTGCAGCGGCCAATGCCGCAGCAAGTCCACCAGGGCCAGATCCTACCACAAGCACATCGGTTTCGTGGATTACAGGTGTTTGACGTGCGGGTTCGTGGATGGTGTGTGTGGACATGTTTGTCTTCCAAATTCGACGCAAGCGTAGGGCTACTTTTCTAAACCATCACCTGTCTAGTCAATTCTTGTAGCCTGAGGTGTTTCGACTTTACGCGAACAGGCTGTGGCAGCGTTTTGCAAACAACGGCCCACTACGATTGTCTCTGAACGCAAATTACAGTCTAAAGTGCATGGCCAATCGGTGCGAAAAACTATGCGCGAGATATTATATGAGACGACAGGCCCGCCAGCCCCGGAGCGGAAATGACGGTTGAGCCCACGCTATATTCTACCGTATCCCGGCCGTTCATCGAGGACTGGCTGCAAGCACTGCGCATGCTGTGCACGACCGCCCAATATATGTCTTTACTGGACCGTGCCGATCTGGCGTCTGGCACCGGTGATGAACAGGGACGTGTGACGCTGGATCAGATTGTCGGACTGTACCGTCTTGCAGCTGTCGAGACAGGCGACGAAATGATGGGGCTTTGGAGCCGCCCGATCCGGCCGCGCGCCTTACAACATCTGCTGACGTCGGTGCGCGAAGCGACGACACTGGCCTCTGCGTTGTACCGGTTTTCGACCTTCTGGAATTTGCTGTTGGATGATCACCAGTTCACACTGAACGAAATGGACGGCGTTTTGACGTTGGCGCTGCACCGACAAAGCGATGCACCGTCGCAACGGTTCGGGCATATGCTGATCCTGAAGCTGGCCCATGGGTTGTTGTCGTGGCTGGCACGTCAGGAAGTTCCTGTGAAAGAGGTCGGTTTCGCCTTCAAGCGTCCCGACTTTGCGCCGGACTATGCCATCATCTTCCCCGCACCCGTGCTGTTCGACTGCGCCCAAACGTCGATCTCTTTTGATCCGGGCAAGTTGGGGAATGTGCAGGTGCGCAGCACTGCCGATCTGGATATCTTTTTGGAAAACGCGCCGCGCGACTGGATTTTCACACAATCGCGCAGCCACACACAATCTTTGAGGGTGCGCAGCTATTTGGGCCGTGTCGGGTGGCAAGATGCGAACCTGACACATGCGGCGCACGCGATGCACATGACCCCGCGCACATTGATCCGCAAACTGGATGCGGATGGCACGTCGTTTCAGGGCATCAAGGACGCTCTGCGCCGCGACATTGCCATTGATGATTTGCGCAAGGGGGACAAAAGCGTTGAGGCCATTGCCCTTGATGTCGGGTTTTCTTCTTCCGCGAATTTCCATCGTGCGTTTCGTCGCTGGACGGGAAATACCCCAAGCTCATACCGCCGAAAAATGACCTGAGCGCGTCTAGGGCGGTATTCGCGCAAATTTGTCACTTTCGGACAACTCAATGTCACCTCATGAGATTGAGGAACAGGTGATCGGGCGTTTATTTCTAAAAAACAACAGAAAACCTCTTTCCATTTTCTGAAGCCGTCAATGTCCTCTTGCCACCTGTGGCGGGAACGGACAGTTCATGCCATCAACCAGGAGGCCCCCATGCCGCAAGACCTGCAAACCATCCTATCCGCCGCACACGATCACGCCACGGCTATGATTGCCCCAAATGTTGACGCTTGGAATGCGGCGGGGCAATGGCCACGCGATGCGTCTGATGCTGCAGGCGCTGCAGGTCTGACTGGGCTGTACGCCCCCGAGGAATGGGGTGGACAAGGTTTGCCCCTGTCAGAAGGCATTCAGGTGTATGAACAGCTTGGCCTTGGCGATGGCGCGTATGCTTTTGCCATTTCAATGCACAACATCTGCACGTTTGCAGGCTGCGGGTACGGCACGGACGCGTTTAAGGAAAAATGGGCGCGGGATCTGACGTCGGGACGCAAATTGGCAAACTTTGCCCTGACAGAACCGCAGTCAGGGTCCGATCCAATGCAAATGTACACCCGCGCCAAGATCAATGACGATGGCACATGGACGATCAGCGGATCGAAAGCATGGGTAAGCCTTGCGGGCGAAGCAGATCTGTATTTCACCGTGGTCAAAACAAGCGATGCGGCCGGATACAAAGATATGGCGATGATTGCGATCCCTGCAGATGCCAAGGGCGTCAGCTTTGGGCCGCGATACGACACGCCGTCCTATAATTTTCTGCCAATGTCAGAGATGTATTTGGACAATGTTGTGGTCAGCGCAGACAATATCATTCTGCCGGTCGGGCAGGGCTTTCAGGGGTCGCTGATGGCCATCGATATCGCGCGTGTTTCTATCGCGTCTGGCTGTTGCGGATTGATGCAGACTGCCCTTGACACGGCGCTGGCCTATTCGAAAAACCGGAAGATGTTTGGCGGCAAGAACCTTGATCTGGACGGCATCCAATGGATGTTGGGTGAAGTTGCAACCGACCTTGAAGCGTCGAAACTGTTGTACCGCAAAGCGGCAGAAGCCCTTGGCACGCCGGAAGGCCCGCTGATGGCTGCACATGCAAAACGGTTTGTGCCTGACGCAGCCGTGAAGGCGGCCAACACCTGCACCCAGGTTCTGGGGGGTATGGGGTTGTTGCAACCTTACGGGTTGGACCGCCTGTCGCGCTTGGCCCAGATGTTGCGGATTGTGGATGGCACCACGGAAATCAGCCGTGTCGTCATCGGACGTGCCTTGCAAAAGCGCGCAGCTACGTTGGCTGATTTACCGGTGCCACAGGGATTTCAGGAAAAAGCGGCCCCCGCTGTTGCCGCTGAATAAAGCCAAGCCTTGAACCGACCGCCAAAGGGTGGTCGGTTCTTTGCCTTAAAATATCGGTTGTGACGGGAATTTAGGGTGAGGAGCTTAAGGCAAGTCACGGCACATTTAACACATGAGTTCAGACGGTCCCTTCATATCAAAAATTTTACGTGTAATCTGTATTATGTAATTTATATGGTTTTTGACTTATTTACGTAACGTACCCTTCTTGAAATCGCATTGTGATCTGTCGGGTTCGCTGTTTAGCTTCAGCCCATTGGACTTTGGGAGGAGCACCATGGATTTTTTGCAGCTGATTATCAGCGGCCTGGCCAATGGCTGTGTCTATGGGCTGATCGCCTTGGGCTTCGTGCTGATTTACAAAGCCACAGAGGCTGTGAATTTCGCGCAAGGTGATTTCATGATGCTGGGTGCATTTGTGTGTATCGGCTTTACCAACCACGAATATATGGGGCTGAACTTTTGGTTGGCGGTGCCCTTATCGATCCTTGTGATGGGCGTCTTCGGGTATCTGTTCAACTGGGGCATCCTGCGCCACATGTTTGGTCAATCGCAAACGTCGATTGTGATCCTGACCATCGCCATGGGGTTCATCATCCGCTTCTTCGCCGGTTCCATCTGGAGTCATGAACCCACATCCCTTGAAACCCCATACGCGGGTCAGGACATCCGTAGTGGCGGGGTCGTTTTGGGCATCGACGAGGTTTTGATCGTTGTTGTCACGGGCATCTTGACGGTTCTGTTTTATCTGTTTTTCTCACGCAGTCGCATTGGACTTGCCATGCAGGCCGCGTCCCAAAACCAGCTGGCCGCCTATTACATGGGCATCCCCGTGAAACGCATTCACAGCCTTGTCTGGGGCTTGTCGGGTATGGTCGCTGCTGTCGCGGGTATCCTGTTTGCATCCAAGGGCGCGATTGATCCATCCACAGGCCTTTTGGGCATCAAGGCCTTTGCGGCGGCTGCCATCGGCGGGTTCGGGTCCCTGCCCGGCGCTTTGCTGGGTGGCTTGATCATCGGGCTGGTCGAACCCTTAGCCTCGCGCTTTGGTCCCCCCGGCGTCAGTCAGATCGCGCCATATGCGATTTTGCTTTTGATCCTCATCTTCCGCCCCGGCGGCATCTTTTCTCAGACGCAAAGAAAGAAGGTGTAAGATGCGCTTTGTCTTCAAAACGTCTTATGATGCGGACATCCGCCTGTTCAAACATCGCGCCCAAGCTGTCTGGTATGCTTTGCTTTTGCTGCTTGTGCTGGCTACGCCGCTGTATTTTGTGGCCATCGGCGACGCCTATCTTCTGGGTGAAATCACCGGTGTCCTGATTTTGGCCATCGCAGGCATGGGGCTGATGCTGCTGACCGGCCACACTGGATTGCCAAGCCTTGGCCACGCCACCTTCATGGCCATCGGCTGCTATGCAAACATCAACTTGTTGGGCGCAGGGGTGCCTTGGGTCATCGCCTTTCCTGTGTCCGGTTTGATCGCTGGCATCTTAGGCACGATGATCGCCCTGCCTGTTTTGCGCTTACACGGTGTGTATCTGGCGCTGGCCACTTTGGCTGTTTCCATCCTGACCAGCGACTTTGTTGTCATACTGGAGCCATGGACCGGCGGTATCGCGGGTGCAGCCGTGCCAGATATCAATATCTTCGGCATGGAAGTGAACCGTTATTCAACACCTTACAAATTCTACTATCTGGTGTTGTTCGTGGCCATCTTGATCGTTTGGTTCTACCGCAACCTTTTGCGCACACCGACGGGGCGCAGCTTTACGGCGGTGCGCGACAGCGAAATCTCGGCACGGGCCATGGGCATCAACCTGACGCGCACCAAGGCCACATCGTTCTTTCTATCCGCGACGGCTGCGGGATTGGCGGGGGCCTTGTTCGGACATTCCGCGGGCTACGTCACCAACGAAACCTTCGATCTGGTTATGTCGATCACGCTGCTGCTGATGATCGTCATCGGGGGGTTGGGCTTTATCCATGGTGCGTTTTTCGGGGCGATTGTCGTGGGCATCATCCCTGTGGCCATCGCCAACGGGCGGTCCTTTTTGGCGACGACCTTCGATGTGAACATCAACATTCCAGGTCTGGAAAGCGCGTTGTTCGCCTTTATCCTGATCTGCTTTATCCTGTTTGAACCCATGGGGCTTTACGGACGATGGTTAAAAATACGAACCTATTTTGAGCTGTTCCCCTTCTACCGCAAAGACATGTTCAAACGTCAGAAATCCTACCTCAAGACGGACCGTGTACAATGAGCTTGCTTGAGATTGAAAACGTCACCCTGCGCTTTGGCGGACTGGTGGCTGTCGACAACGTATCGCTGAACGTCAATGAGGGCGAAGTCTTTGCCCTTGTCGGTCCCAACGGGGCAGGCAAATCGACAATCTTCAACTTGATTTCGCGGTTCTACGACCCGGCCGAGGGGCGCATCACCTTTGATGGGAATGACCTGCTGACCCGCACATCGGATCAAGTGCCCAGCTTTGGCATCGCCCGCACATTCCAGAACATCGAACTGTTTGAACAGGCCAGCGTGTTGCAAAACCTGTTGGTGGGTCGTCACAGGCACCGGCAAACCGGCATGCTGTCCAACATCGTCTTTTCGCCCAAAGCGCACCGCGAAGAACTGCGTCACCGTGCAGCCGTGGAAGAAGTCATCGACTTTTTGAACCTGCAAGCCTACCGCGACAAGATGATTGGCGGCCTGCCCTACGGCGTGCGTAAAGTGGTCGAACTGGGCCGTGCCTTGGCGTCAGAACCCAAGCTTTTGTTGCTGGACGAACCCGCGTCGGGCCTGTCCGTCGAGGAAACCCAAGACATGGCCTTTTGGATCGAAGACATCCAGACGCAAATGGGTATTTCTGTGATGATGGTCGAACACGACATGGGGTTGGTGTCTGCGGTGTCGAACCGCGTCATGGCCCTGTCGGATGGCAAGGAACTGGCAACCGGTACCGCCGCGGAAGTGCAATCGCACCCCGCCGTGATCGAGGCCTATCTGGGCACCGGCGAAATCTCCAAAACAGGGACATCGCGCGCATGACCAACGACAGCACATCCTCAAACGTCGTTTTGCAAATCGACAACCTTGAAAGCTATTATGGCCCCATCATGGCCATTCGCGGCGTCAGCCTGAAGGTCCACGAAGGCCAGATCGTCACCGTTCTGGGGGCCAATGGCGCGGGCAAAACGACCCTGTTGAAAACCATCTCGGGTGTCATGGATCCCGAAAAAGGCAGTGTCCAGATGGAGGGCACGCCCATCCACGCGATGGAACCCGACGACATCGTGCGCCGCGGCATCGTGCACGTTCCCGAAGGCCGCGAGATCTTTCCGCTGATGACTGTGGCCGAGAACATCGCCATGGGCGCCTACACGCGAAAAGATCGCGGCAACATCGCGCGGGACGAGGAAATGGTATATTCCTATTTCCCCGTCCTTAAAGACCGTCGCGCCCAACGCGCAGGCACCCTGTCTGGCGGGCAACAGCAGATGTTGGCCATCGGTCGCGGATTGATGTCGCAGCCCAAATTGATGCTTCTGGACGAACCGTCGCTGGGTCTGTCCCCGCTTCTGACGCAGGAGATTTTTGAAATCATCGTGCGCCTGAATCGCGAACAAAAAGTCACGATGATGCTGGTGGAACAAAACGCCAAAGTGGCGTTGGATGCCGCTGACTATGGCTACGTGATGGAGCTTGGGCGCATTGTGATGGACGACAAGGCCGAGGTTCTCGCCGCGTCCAAGGACATTCAGGAATTCTATCTTGGCGTCAGTCAGGATGAAAACCAGCGCGGACAACGCCGCTGGAAACAACGCAAAACGTGGAGATAGCCCAATGACCGACACGCTTCCCCCACAGCAAACCCTGCATGGGCTGACAATCAATGCGGATCTGTCGCAGGGTCCTTTCTATATTGACGGGCAAGACACCACGCCCAAGCTGTTTCGCGCCCGCTGCAAGGAACACGGCACACGCACCGCGCACCGTGAAAAGACATTTGGCGTATGGCGATCCCATTCGTGGACGGACTATTTTGAACGGGCCAAACACCTTGGCCTTGGTCTGGTGTCGCTTGGGTTGAAGCGCGGCGAAGTCGTGTCGATCCTGTCCGAGGATAATAAGGAATGGATGTACACCGACATGGGTGTGCAGTCTGTGGGCGGCATTTGTTCAGGCATCTACACCACCGATTCCGCGTCACAGCTGGAATATCTGGTCAACAACTCTGACAGCCGGTTTCTGATTGTAGAAAACGACGAACAGCTGGACAAATTCCTGCAAGTGCGTGACGCGATGCCGGGGCTGCTGAAAGTCATCGTGATTGAACGCGACGGGCTGCACGGATTTGAAGATCCGCAGATCATCTTTTTGGATGAGCTATACGAGATTGGCAAAACCTACGACGCTGCCAACCCGACGGCCTTTGATATCTCAATCGACGCCACAAAACCCGATGATACGGCGATCTTGGTCTACACATCAGGCACCACGGGCAAGCCCAAAGGCGCAATGATCAGCCACGGCAACCTGATCTTTTCGGTGTCTGCTGGCCTGCGGGACGGCCCCGTCTTTGATACCGACGATCAGCTTTGCTTTTTGCCGCTGTGTCACATTCTGGAACGGGTGTTTTCGGTCAACGGGCCGATTGCAGCCGCCTCGACCATCAACTTTGCAGAAAGCCCCGAGACGATCTTTGACAACCTGCAAGAGGTCAGCCCGCAAACGTTTGTAGCTGTGCCTCGCCTTTGGGAAAAGATTTACAGCCAGGTGTCGATCCGCATCGGGGACGCCACAGGTCTGCAAAAATGGGCCTACGCCAAGGCCTTGGCAGCTGGCAACGCCCGTGCCGATAGCATCGCAGAAGGCAAAACACCGTCGTTTGGTACCAAGCTGTCCTACCAGTTCTGGAACTTTGCAGTGCTGCAGAACCTGCGCCGCATGATCGGCATGGACCGCTTGCGGCGCGGCGGTTCGGGTGCGGCGCCAATTTCACCGGACTTGCTGCGGTGGTATCAGTCCATCGGCGTGCCTGTGCTGGAAGGCTACGGGATGACCGAAAGCTCTGGTGTGATTTCGATCAACAACCTGACCTCTAACAAGGTCGGCACTGTGGGCGCAGCCCTGCCCGGCGCAAACATCCGCATATCCCCAGAGGGCGAAGTCCAATACAGCGCAGGCAACGTGTTCCAAGGCTATTGGAAGAACCCTGAAAAGACGGCGGAAACCTTCACCGAAGACGGCTGGTTGCGCACAGGCGACGTGGGTTTTCTGGACAACGAAGGGTTCTTGAAAATCACCGGACGGATGAAAGACATCATCATCACCGCCGGCGGCAAGAACATCACCCCCGCCGAGATCGAAAACAAGATGAAGTTCTCGCCTTATGTGTCGGACGTGGTGGTGATCGGCGACAAACGCAAATTCCTGACCTGCCTTGTGATGATCGACCAGGAAAACGTCGAGAAATTCGCACAGGACCGTCGGGTGCCATTTTCCAACTACGCATCCTTGTGTGCAGCCAGCGAAGTGCAGGACCTGATCCGCGACACCATCACGGAAGTGAACAAGGATTTCGCACGGGTCGAACAGATCAAGGATTTCCGCCTGATCGACGTGCTTCTGACCGCCGACGACGACGAACTGACACCCACGATGAAGCTGAAACGCAGCTTTGTGGAAACGAAACATGCGGGGCTGATCGGCCAGATGTATTGACATCGGGGCCTGAGGCTTTTCACATCAAAATTATAAAAAGGGAGAAGACACATGAAACATACAACAAAACTGGTGGCCGCCGCCGTCGCAGCCACAATCGCTGCCGGTCCAGCGATGGCAGAACAAGGCATCACAGACACCGAAGTCCTTATCGGGTCCAACCAGGATTTGTCCGGCCCGTTTGCAGCCTTCGGCGCACCCGCCGTCAAAGCGGCACAGCTGGTGTTTGATGAAGTCAACGAAGCTGGCGGCGTTCACGGACGCAAAATCCGCTTTATCGTGGAAGATCACGCCTATCAAATGCCCAAAGCTATCCAAGGCATGAACAAGCTGGTCAACGGCGACAAAGTCTTTGCAATGCTGTTGTCCTTGGGCACGCCGATGAACATCGCAGCCTTCAAACTGCAAGACGCCAAAAACGTGCCAAACGTGTCGCCCCTGTCTGCGGCCCGACAAATGGCAGAACCGTTTTCACCACTGCACTACGCAGGCACCGCGACATACTACGAACAAATCCGCGTTGGTGTGACGTATCTGGCTGAACAAAAGAACGTCAGCAACATCTGTGCGATGTACCTGCCAACCGACTTCGGCAAAGACATCAAAGAAGGCGCAGAAAGCATTTCCGCTGAAACAGACGGGCTGAACTTTGTCTCTGAAACAACGCACAAGCCGGACGATGCGGACTTTGTGGGCGCGTTGCAAAAGCTGAACGCCGATGGATGCGAAATCGTGGCATTGGCCTTGGGTGTGCGTCAGGCGATCACTGTGTCCGGCACAGCGAAAAAGCTGGGTTTGACCAACATGTCCTTCCTGAACTCCTCTGCGGGCTTCCACACAGTTATGGCCAAAGTGCCGGGCGGCGTCACCGAAGGCATGTATGCAGCCTCTGGTTGGGCTGATCTGTTGTCGCGTATGGACAAGCCTGAAGTGCAAAAGTTCTTCAAGCGTTTCACAGACGCGACAGGCGAAGCATTGCCGGGCTCCGGCGCATTGCTGGGCCACTCTGCTGCAGAAACAATGATCCGTGCTTTGGAAGCGGCAGGCCCTGATCTGAACGCCAAATCCTTTCAAGCCGGCATCGAAAGTTTGAACTACGAAGATGTCGTATCGGGCAACACAGTGACATATTCCGCGACAGACCACCAAGGCGCGGATGAAGTTGTGATTTCTGTCATAAAAGACGGCAACTGGATGGAAATCGCGCGCAAATAAGGCGCTTGGTTCCAGTAAAAAATCGAAAAGCGGGTCGTATCATCGGCCCGCTTTTTTTATTGCGATCCGCCTTATTCCGCAGCTGTCTGTGCAGATGGCATTTCGACAGGTGTCAGGCTGACGGGCAATCCGTTGAACGCCGCATTTCCTGTCAAAACATCGACACGTTGGTCATCGGTCAAATCATTAATCGAGGCTGTGAGGGTTTGTGTGGCCGCTGACAATTGCCCCCCGCCCTGACCCCACCCTTGCGGGATCGAAACAACACCGGGGGCCATGTCGTCTGTCACTTCTGCTGGCACCACAATATGCCCGACGCGGGACGCAACATGCACCTGTGCGCCGTCGGCAATGCCCAAGTCACCCGCATCTTGCGGATTGATTTGCACGGTACACCGATTGCGCCCCTTCACCAGACGCGGCGCGTTCTGCGTCCATGAATTGTGACTGCGCACTTGCCGGCGTCCAATCATAACATAGGGGCGATCCGTTGGCGTCTCGTGCGCCAAAAGGCGCGGCAGATCAGCGACAAATACGTCCGGGCACAAGTTCAATCGCCCATCAGGGGTCTGCAAGCGCGGTGCCAAACATGGCAAAAGCGGGCCAAGATCAAGTGACCCTTCGTGATCCTTCAACACATCCACCGACACGGCCTGTGCATGAAACCCACGCGACAACGCATGATCCAATTGCTCGGACGGTGACGGGCCAAGGTCGCGGCCACCCGTCAAAGCATTTCCAAGGCGTGCAAAGATTTCCCATTCCGGAATCATACCTTTAGGGCGATCAAACAACGCGTCTGCGTAATTTGCTGTGTTGCGCACTGCAAATGAATGGAACACCGTATCGTAAACCGGTTCTTCAAGGGCAACAGTGCCCGGCAAAATCAGGTCGGCGTGTTGCGTTGTATCATTGATATGGATGTCCACGGACACCATGAAGTCCAACGCCTTCAAGGCCTTTTCAATGCGCCGCCCATTCGGGGCCGTCAGCACAGGATTGCCCGCAACAGTGATCATTCCCTTGATTTGACCAGCACCGGGGGTTTCCATTTCCTCTGCCAACACGGCGCTTGGAAATTCCCCGTTATAAAGCGGCAAACCAGAAACACGGCTGCGTTTTTCGGGGTAGGTGCGTGGGGCACCTTTGCGCCGCGTCAATCCCACGTTGTCAAAGGCCGGGGTCGTAAACATCGCCCCCCCCAACGCATCAAAATTTCCGGTGATGATGTTCAAGGCGTTTGTCGCCCATTGGCACAGACCACCATATGATTGCGTCGACGCGCCCATACGCGAATAACACACAGCACGTTCCGCACCTGTGAAATCGGCCGCAAGTTTATGAATTGTGGTTGCGTCAATGCCAGTGTGGCTGGCTGCCAGCTCAGGCGTGAACGGCTGCACGGCATCCCGCAACGCCTCGACCCCGTTGGTCACACCCTCCAGTGCACCAAGATCCACTGCATTTTGTGCAAAGACCTCGTGGATCAAAGCAAGGATCAAAAACGCATCTGTTTCAGGCCGGATAAAGTGGTGTTCAGCGGCGCGGCGTGCTGTTTCTGTGCGGCGTGGATCAATCACGACCATACGGCCTCCGCGCGCTTGCAAATCATCGATGCGCCCGGGAAAGTCCGGTGCCGTCATCATGGATCCGTTGGACACCACAGGGTTCCCGCCAATCACCAGCAGGTAATCCGTGCGATCCAGATCAGGGATCGGCATCAGCATCGGATGGCCAAGCATATGAATAGAGGCAACATGATGCGGAATCTGGTCAGAGGTCGCAGATGAATAACGTTGCGTTGTGCCGATGGCTTTTATCAGCCGTGGCAACGTCATCAGGTTTGCAAATTTATGGGCGTTGGGATTGCCAAGATATGCCCCGAACCCGTCTTTGCCATGCACATCCTGCACCGAACGTATGCCATGGGCCGCGTAGTCAATCGCCTCATCCCAATCGACAGGCTCCCATTCCTGCCCCCGCTTGCGTAAAGGCGTTGTGACCCGGTCAGGGTCGGTGCGAAAATCCTGCAACGCGACAGCTTTCGGGCAAATATGGCCCCGCGACAACGGATCTTCTTTGTGCGGTTTGATGCTAAGAACCTGATCGCCTTCGTGTTCGATCACAAGGCCACACATCGCTTCGCAGATATTGCACGTCCGGTAATGTCGCTGCATAGCGCGTATCCTGTACTTTGGGTCAAGGTCCTTAAAGACGACGCGATTTGCGGAATCCATGCAAGGTTTGCGATGATTTACGTGACGTCCTGCTTTGACGGAAAACAAGGCTGACAGCCGCGCAGACGACATTCGCACAAAGCGTCATGGAACCATCTGATGCGCATCACGTTGTGTCCCCGACAGCGCCCGGCACCCTGCCTGGACATTCTAAATTGAAGGTTCTCATGACACATATCTCAACCATCAATCCCGCGACCGAAACGATCATCGCCCAATACGATCTGATGGGCAAAGACACGGCCTTTGAAAAGATCGAAGCCGCCCACACAGCTTTCAAAACATGGAAGCTGAAAAGCCACGCAGACCGTGCACCTTACCTGCGCGACATCGCGGCGGCATTGCGCGACAACTCTGCTGAATTGGCACAGCTCATGACCGACGAAACAGGCAAACTGTTGCGTGACGGTGCAACAGAAGTCGAACTTTGTGCACAGATTTTCGAATACACCGCCGAACATGGCCCGGATCATCTGGCGGATGAAGAGCGCACGCACAGCGGCGGCGACAAGCGCGGGATCGTCACCTATGCGCCCATCGGTGTGATTTACAGCATCCAACCATGGAATTTCCCGATATACCAACCCGCCCGCGTGCTGGCCGCCAATCTGATGGCAGGCAACGCCGTCATCCTGAAACACGCCGAAATTTGCACCGGCAGTGGCCTGATGTTGCAAGACATCTGCCGCGAGGCGGGTCTGCCAGAAGGTCTGTTCGAGGTGGTGATCATTGACCACGACACCTCTGACGAGGTGATTGCCCATGACAAGATCCGCGCGGTCACAATGACAGGCAGTGACGCCGCTGGACGCACCATCGGTGAGACGGCAACAAAACATTTGAAAAAGACAGTTCTCGAACTGGGATCAAACGACGCCTATCTGGTGCTGGAAGATGCCGACGTCGAGTTGGCGGTGAAAACCTGCGTGCAGGGGCGGTTGTACAACAACGGACAAACCTGCGTGTCAGCGAAACGCTTTGTCGTCACGGATGCTGTGTATGATGCGTTTGTCACAGCCTTTGTTGACCAAATGAAGTCTATCAAGATGGGCGATCCAACCGAAGACGACACGCAACTGGGACCTTTGTCCAGTCAGGACCAGTTCGACACAATCGAAAAGCAGGTAAAGGACAGCTTGAAAAACGGCGCAACCCTGTTGTGTGGCGGCAATCCCGACGACCGCAAAGGCGCATACTATCCGGCGACGGTGCTGGGTGACTGCAAACCGGGTGCCCCTGCCTATGACGACGAAATATTCGGGCCTGTGGCATCCATCATCAAAGCCAAAGACGATGAAGACGCTATGCGGATTGCCAATGACAGCCGCTATGGCTTGGGTGGGGGTATCTTCACAAAAGACGAAGACAAAGCGATCCGGCTGGCACGCGATCACTTCGACACAGGCATGGTGCGCATCAATTCATTTGGCGCCGCAGACCCGAACATGCCCTTTGGAGGCGTCAAAAATTCAGGCTTTGGCCGTGAACACGGCGGCTTTGGCATGATGGAATTTGTCAACGCAAAGGCAATCTATTTGCCCTGATCTTAACCGGCATCCTGCCCGGTCCCACATTTCCAAAATCACCACGCATCCACGCAAGAAAGACGACAAATGACCAATACATCACCGCTTTTCGATCCTATCCGCATGGGCGACCTGGACCTGCCCAACCGTGTTCTTATGGCCCCTTTGACACGCAACCGCGCTCAGTCCGATGGCACGCCAAGCGCCATGGCACAAACCTACTATCGGCAACGCGCTTCTGCAGGATTGATCTTCTCGGAAGCCACGCAAGTGTCCGACTTGGGCAAGGGGTATCTTGATACGCCCGGCATCTACACGGACACACATGTCGAGGGCTGGAAAAAGATCACCGATGCGGTGCATGCAGGCGGGGGGCGCATTTTTTGCCAGCTTTGGCACGTGGGGCGCATCAGCCACGTGTCATTGCTGCCCGATGGCGCATCGCCCGTGTCTTCGTCAGATTTACAAGCCGACGCGCAGACCTTTACGGCCAACGGGTTCGAGCCGTGTTCAAAGCCCGAAGCGTTGACCATTGATGGCATCCAGAAAACCGTCGCCGATTACGTACACGCAGCGCAATGCGCCAAAAATGCGGGCTTTGACGGGATCGAAGTGCACGCGGCCAACGGCTACTTGCTGGATCAGTTTCTGCAAGACGGCGTAAACACACGCAGCGACACCTACGGCGGGTCACTGGAAAACCGCATGCGTTTGCTTGAGGACATTCTTGACGCTGTCAAAGACATCTGGCCCGCAGGTCGCATCGGCGTGCGCTTGTCGCCGCTTGGACAAGCCGGTGACATTTCCGATAGCGATCCCGAAGCCTTATTCACCGCCGTTTACAAGATGCTGGACGCCCGGAAGCTGGCCTATCTGCATGTGGTCGAGGCATTTCCAGGCGGCGAAGACAATTCCGACGGAAAAGAACTGCTGGCACGGTTGCGCAGCCACTACAGCGGCTTTTTCATCGGGAATGGTGGATATGATGCGGAACGCGCGACACAAGCGATCGCGGACACGACCGCCCACGCCATCAGCTTTGGGCGTCCCTTCATCGCCAACCCCGATTTACCCAACCGCATGCGTTTGAACGCTGAAATGACAAAGCCGGACGGCGACACATTTTATGGCGGCGACGAAAAAGGGTATACGGATTACCCGTTTCTCGACGACTGACAATTCGCTCCGCAGCAAACATAACGGCGCACAGAGGGTCCCTGTGCGCCGTCTTTACCTGTGCAGCCCGTGTGGCAATCAGTTGGTTAGAATATAGTAGCTGTTGCGCACATTGCCTTGGTTGGCGACAGCAACCACAAAATACCCGTCCCAGCGTGGTGTGAATTCACAATAAATCACGTCAGAATAGCTGCGATCAAGACACACAGTATTGCCGTTTTCGTCTGTCACCAGCAAATCCAGATCGCTATCGCCGTCACCTGCGATGCCTATTTCAGCATGGCGGCCGCCATAAAACGGAACTTTGAAAATATCGACTTTGCCACCCGGCAAACGCGATAAGGTTCTTGATGCGCCGCCGATGCGACCACGTGCGCCTTCGGCCTCTGCGTCTTCAATCAATCCAACAACTGAAGGATCACCACCGGCGAACTCTTTGGCCGCAGCCAACATCGCCATGGCATCAGCAGGGGCATCGGACGCATCTGTGCCGCCCTCTGCGACAGCGCTCTCATTGTCTTTTGTTTCTTTGTCACGCTCAACATCCGTCATGTCGATGGACATCATAATTTGCGCAGCAGCCAATGCTGCAACGGCGTTCTTGGTGGCTGTTGCATGGGAAAACAGGTCTTGGGCAAGCGCCGCTTTGGCAACAGGGCTGCTTTCGGTGGACGCACTGACCTCAGCACGGTTTTCGCCAGATTTATCTTCGGCCGAAACAGCCATCGGGGCCATCGTCAGGGCCGTTGCGCTCATAAGGGCAAACATCAAATTACGTGTCATCGTTGAATTCCTTTCACAGTGATACCTGCTTGGTACCAAAGAAACATGACCAGCCAAAGTCTTGAATTCCATACCTTTTTTATGACAAATGCTGTTAGGAACCGATCTGTAGGTACAGTTTTCATCGATACGTGCACAGCCGTTCGAAAATCAACGGCGCAACAAATCTGCCAAAGCTAGGATCGGGAACCGGCCAAAAACCGATCCCCGAAACCCGTAATGATCCAACCGTCGATAAGATCAGTTGGATGCGATCATCTGTTCCAGCCACCCCAAGTAATTGGACACACGGGTGTAGGCTGCGAATTGAGCCGTCTCAAGGCATGACTTGGTTGAGGTGTTGGACAAACCCCAGCTGACAACGCCAGCCTGAATGAATTCGCCGTTTTTCAAAGGCACAACCAAAGGTCCCCCGCTGTCGCCTGAACACGATCCTTTGCCGCCCTCGAACGTACCGGAGCACAGCATGTTTTTGGTCATCGGGGCGCGCACGTGGCTGATCAATTCCTGCCAGACCGCTTCAGCCTCGGGCTGCTTCAACCCAAAGGCTGACGCGGCATAAGCGATCCCTTCGGACGCTGCTTTGGCACGCGAATCCAGCATGACTTCGTTACAGTTTTCACGGCTTAACATTTGGATTTCAGCCTGTCGCATTTCCGCGGTGCGTTGCGCACCTTCGATCAAACCCCATCCCGTCACGACGGTGCGTACACCGGGCGTGTCCAACTGGTCGCCAAATTCCGCATCCGGCACTTGAATGGTTTTGAAAGGCACGGTTGGCGCGCGGGACAGTTTGATCAACGCAATGTCATTGTCGAAATCTTCACCAACGTAAGCCGGGTGGCGGATAATCTTTTCAACAGAAATGGCATCGCCCTGCCCCTCAGCCAGCAGGTTGGTGCCGACCAGCACGGAAATCGCTTGCGGGTTCAAATCACGATAGACCCCGTTCGCATCCGCCATGTGGATGCAATGTGCCGCTGTCAAAACCCAAGTGTCCAAGATCATTGATCCGCCACAAAACTGCGCATCTGGCGTCACCGGCTGACCTGCAATCAGCAAAGCAACCTGCCATGGCCATGCACCCTGGTCCGCGATTTCTCCACCGATGACGCGCCCTGCACTGTCGGCCTGTTCCGCTTCTTCGGCGCGTGTCGCTTTGGCGCCGCTTTCAGCAAAGGCAAAAGGCGATGCAGCGCCCGCGGGTTGCTCTGGCAAAGTGAGTGTTTGCGCCAGCAGCTTGGGGGCCGCAAAGGTCGCAACCGAAGCTGCCACAATGGCAAACGTCGCTGTTAAGGTTTTAAAGGTCATTCTTGGTGTCTCCTTGAGAATTTTGTTAAAAGTTTAGTGTTCTGGATCGGGTGTCAGCGTCAGATCCAACCGCGTCACGGCAAGCCCGCCGCCCCCTTTGGGCGCCAGTGAAAAACCCCGCGATGTGGCGGGATCCGTCAGATTGCCCAGAAATGCGGCCATCGGCGGTTCATTGGTTGCGCGCTTGGCAGCGCTGGTGCCCA
The DNA here is from genome assembly GCF_900302465.1 of Ascidiaceihabitans donghaensis. NCBI lineage: Bacteria > Pseudomonadati > Pseudomonadota > Alphaproteobacteria > Rhodobacterales > Paracoccaceae > Ascidiaceihabitans > Ascidiaceihabitans donghaensis. The sequence continues at coordinate 22,229 of NZ_OMOR01000004.1, forward strand.
AGGCGGCAAAGCGGGTGCGCGGGCTGCCAGGCGTGGCTGGCACCGACAACACTATGACGCTTTCGTAAATCGGGGTTGATCCATCGTTGCGCAATCCAAAGCGCAAGGTTTTCTGAGCACCGCTTTCCAGTCGGTTCGACAGGTTTTGTGGCGGCCACAGCATCGAAATAGCACTTTCAGCATCGATATAAAGCACCGTCATATCCACCATTCCCGCGGTTGGGTTTTTCAGCGTCACTTGCAAAATGTCGCAATGACTGGCAGTGGCATTGCCCTTGGCATCAAGCCTTGGGCCGCTTGGGTTGGCGCAACGCCGCTGCGGACCTGTTTCGCCAACTTGCAACTTGAAAGCAGCGCTCGGTTTTGACGAAGGCAGGGAAAACCCGCCGATGCGGCTGCCTTGCCCCAGCTGCGCCAAAGCCCGTTCCAACCGAATACGGCCGGCCACTTGGGTCAAGCGCATGGCAAGAACATCCGCATCACCTGACCCCAGACGGGGTGAGGCACCAGCCCCCTGCCCGTCCAGCACCCCATCGCGGCCCACCAGCGCCAAACGGTCGCCCGTCCACACAACGCGGTGTGTCGGATCAGCGCTGGTCACATCAAAGTCAACACGCGCGGTCAATGCCCCGATACCGCCGCGTATATGCGTTGTCGCATCTTGCGTGATGGAAACAGAAAAACTGGCGTCGACTGCGCGATTTGCAATCTGGGCGTAGGCGACTTTTACCGTCGGGAAAGGGTCCAGATAGCGCAGCACAGCATCGTTCGCGTTCACCTTTTCCACAACCGCTTGCCCGACGGGTTCGGAATCCAAAAGCCCTGCAAACAAATCAAGCGTACTGTTGGCAGTCACATCGTCCAAAAGCCCCGCCTTCAACGTCTGTCCGGCTACCGCAATCCGCGACACGCCGGGCGCATCGCCGCCAAAAACAGGCGTATCTGCCATGGGTCCTTCAACATCAGGTGTTTGCACCGCTTGGCCCGCTTTGCTTTGCATGCGTTGTGCGGCGGCCTGAACCAGTTGCGTATAGGTCAGATCGGGCACTTCGCGCATGAGCCCCGTCAAAGCCCGCGTAAAATCACCATGCCACTGACGTTCCGTGCCCACGGGGTATTCAAAAGCCCGCTGGTCGCTTTGCGCGGCATAAAGATACACAAAATCACCCTCAACCTCGGGGGGTGCGGCCCCTTCGCCTTGCGCCACCTGATCAGGCACACCAAGCGCCGCAGGACTGATGTAGCGCGCCCGTGCAGCATCATCACCCAAAGCACGAAATCCGGTGCCCGAATGGCAGGCATCCAAAATTGCAACCAAGGCGACACCCTTGGCCGCAGCCGCACGGGCCACTTGCGCAAAGTCATCGTCCAGAATTGCGTTTTCGACATCTCCGGTGGCGCTGTTCCACCCCTTGGCATCACGCGGCAGAAAAATCTCGTCCAGCCCACCGCCTTCGTCGCCGTCCTTGTCAGGGGCCTGTGCGCCATGGCCTGAAAAGTAAAAAATCAAAGTGTCACCCTGCGCCGCCTGTTCGATCGAGGCATCCAAAGTCGCCAAGATCGTCGCGCGATCAGGGACAGCGCGCACAACACCTACAGGCAGCACCGCATCGCTTTCGGACAGCACCGTGATATCTGGCGCCGCGATCCCGCGCATCATCAAGGTGCGCGCCATCAAACCCACGTCATTCTTAGGGCCTTCAAGATCGGCATCCAGATACAGATAGTCGCTGACGCCCACCAAAACTGCACGCATCTGTTGCGCAAACACTGGCTGAGCCGCGAAATGGGCCGCACAAAAAACAGCGGCAAACAGGAACTTGGTCTTTAACATATCTAGCAAGGTACGGCCCAACATTTTGCAGAGCAACGAAAGGTTAATTTATGACAGCATTATTCATCAATTGGACGGGGTGATACGCCGCGGCGTGATCCGACTGGCTGTGGTCGGCGTCTCGATCGCATCAATGGACCGTAGAAACCCATTGAAATCGGAATTCAGGCGCGTGGCGTCGGTGCCAGCGGCAATGACCAAATCCACCTGATCCTCGGGCAAACGCAACCGTGTCGGCACCTCGTCCAGCTTGGCACGGCGATCCGCGTCAAACACATCAAAGGCCACCTGCCCCACGAAAAGCTTCACATCTCGACAGTCCCATCCCGCCAAGGTCCCGCGCAAAGCCCGCACGCGAGACGCAGGCAACCCACATCGCCATTCGATCAAATCTTCGGCGTAATCATCCAACGTCAAACGCAAAACATCGTACCCAACGCGGGTTGCGGCCCCCATAGATGAATTGGCAATGGCAAGACCCAACTGAATGCCCCCCGGTCCCTTCAACCGTTGGGTCCATTTGTAATCTTGTTGCGTGCCTGCGTTGGCGACCAAAAACAACATGCGGTTGACGCGCACTGCCTGTTCTTCGGACATCGGGCCAAAGGGCGTTTCGGACTTTGCCCGCGCCACAGACATGCCTGTGGTGCCAAAGTTGTCTGTGATTGCGCCGTCCAGCAGCTTCACCAGCTTGACCTTTTCAGGGTCACGGTACGTTTCAAGCATTTGCCCATAGGCTTTTAACGCGCTTGTGCTTTCGGGGTTGAACCGTGCCGACGTCAACCAATCTGGTTCTGAATAGGCGCACCCTTCGTTGTGCACCTTCAATGTGATGGGCGTAAACACCAACGGAAACGCGGCAGAGGCTGCAACGGCTTCGCTTAGGGGCAATCCGGCCAAATCAGAGCACAGCGCATCAAAGGTTTCTTTGCTGAACAGGAAAGGCGTGTTGTTGGCAACATCGGACGCATTGATCCAAGTCGTGGCATGATCTGCGGCCCACAAATCCTTGAAGGTGGCATTGCCCAGAATGCTTTCGTCCAGAAAACGCGCAAATGTCTTGCGCGAATTGACACCGCCCGCCAGACCACGCGCCAGAACCAACGGGTTCCACGCCGCCGTTGCCATATATTTTTCGGCGTTCTTAACAAGATAGATGTCACGGTAAGCATCAACACCTTTCGGACCGTGCAGCCCGAAGTACGCCGCCGTAACAGAGCCCCCGGAAACGCCCGTGACCAGCCGCACATGGCGCAGCAAACCGTCGGGATTGTCGTCGCTTTGCGTCGCGTGCTGCAACGCCTGCAACATACCGTGGGAAAACGCCGATGCGCGTGTCCCGCCACCCGAAAACGCCAACCCGATAAACACGTCATCACGGCCCAGAACTTCACCACCGAATGCGGGTTCTGCCGCTGTATCCTCTTGCAAAGCTGCTGGATTTATCGGCGCATTCCATGCTGCACAAGCCGCGAGGCAAAAGGCGCATAAAACAGTTAGAAACGCTTTCATTAAGAACTCTCTGAAATTCGATCGCCAGAATGCATGGAAAGGTGGAGCCAATCGATTTCTATTGCAAACCCTTTTTCAACCTCTGCAACCCTTGGTCGTGCGCCATGCCGCAATGCGATCGCCCGCACCAAAGACAGCCCCAAACCATGGCCCGGTGTTTTCTGCGTATTTGCCCCACGCGCAAACGGCGTAAACAGATCCGCCTTTAAGTCAGCTTGAATGCCCGGCCCCGTGTCCGCCACACGCGATATGATCCGTTGGTCAGTGCGGGTCAGAGTTACGGAAATCGTATCGCCCGGACGGGTATATTTCAGCCCGTTTTCGATCAGGTTTGAAAACAATTGGGTCAACAAATCGGGATCGCCCAACAACATCATATCCACACCAGCCTCTACCTCCAGATGGCGTGACGCATCTTCGGCAACAGGGTCATATAGCTGCTGCAGGCCGCGCAAAATTGCGGACAGATCCACCGGAACAAGCCCCTCTGAGCGCCCCGCCTCCGCATCCATTTGCGCAATCGACAAAAGACTGTCGAACAGTCGAATGGTGTTGCGGATTTCCTCGTCCAACCCTGCGCGGGACACATCGTCCAGATCAAGACGGTCCAGCTGCGTCCGGATACGCGACAACGGTGTGCGCATTTCGTGTGCCACGACATTTCCAAGGCGTTGATGCGCATCAAACAGATGCGAAATCCGGTCCAGCATCGCATTTATATGTCCCACCAACGCGCTTTGTTCGCTTGTTCCATCAAGCCCCCCAAGCCGCGCGGCCACCCCCCCTGCACCGCCAATGCGCGATAGATCAGCGTTCATTGCAGCAATCCGGTTGCGGGCCGCGCTTGCGGTCAACCATGCCGCACACAAACCGGCCATCAGCATCGCCAAACCAAACCCGCAAAGCACCCAAAGCATGCGTGTTAGGGTCTGATCGACAGGGTTCAAGCTGACGCCAACAAGCACAGGGAATCCGCCCCGCAGCCCTTGAGAGGACACCAGATGGTCCCCCCCTGCCCCGACAGCCACACGGTCGCCTTGTGTCGGTCCGGTGCCTTCTTCGGGCACTTTGACCCCTGCAGGCCAATCCGCCAGATTGCCAGCCAGCATCTTTCCATTGCGGTCCAATAAAACGTAAATACTGCCGGCCGGATCACCCTTGTCGGCACGGTACGCGATGGCCTCTCGCAACGATACGATGCGACGCTGATCATAAAGCGCGGCGAACCCCTGCACCTCTGCCTGCAACCGGTCTTCGGTGGCGCGGATCAGCCGGTTTTCCAAAACTCCATACACCACCCAAACCCCAAGCACGGCCAGCCCAAGCGGCACGCAAGCCACAATCAACGCGGTGCGAAACGGGCTGCCAGAAAACAGGCCTGTCATGGGCGACTTTCAGGGGCCGGCCCAAACCAATACCCTGTGCCCCGCGCCGTGTGTATCCAATCCCGCCCCGTTTGGCTTTCCAACTTGCGCCGCAACCGACCTACGTGGACATCCACAACATTGGTCTGGGGATCAAAATTCAGGTTCCAGACGTGTTCCAAAAGCTGCATGCGACTAAGAGGCGTCCCTGCATTTTGGGCGAAATACAAAAGCAGATCGAACTCTTTGGGGGAAATGGGAATATGGGTTTGACCGTGATGCACCGTGCGGGCACGCATGCGAATTTCCAATGCTCCGAACACCAGAAAATCGTTGCCTGTGTTTTCCGATCGCCCGCGCCGCATCAAAGCCCGGATGCGGGCCCGCAATTCTTCCGCATCAAACGGTTTCGCCAGATAATCATCCGCCCCACGATCCAAACCATGGCTGCGATGGCCAGCATGGGCCAGTGCAGACACCATAAGGACAACAGGCACCTGGCCTAGCGCCCGTAATTCCCCGATCATGTCCACTGAATCGCCATCCGGAAGCAAGCGGTCGACGATAGCCAGAGCCACAGGATGGGCCTGCGCGATGGCAAGCCCTTGTGCAAAGGTCGTGGCCTCAAAAGCGGACAGTCCAAGATCATCGCAGGCGTCGCACAAAGCGCACATCATTTCGGGATCGTCTTCAATAACAAGAACTGTGGCACTGCGATCAGTCAAAACTTACCACCTCTTGATCCAACACATTCGCACCACTGGACGGACGCAACCCCACACCGTCATCCCAAGGATCCAGCATGTAATGCTGCGTGGCCCCGTCGGGCAGAACGATACGCAACAAAAGCGGTTCGTCAAACTGAAAGGTTTGCGGCCAATCCGGACCGAAGGTTTCCACCCCCCGCCCGTTGATTGCATCAATGCGGTCGCCTTTGCTCAGGCCGACGAAGAACCCTGTCCCGTTTGATGACACTGCATCAATTGTGCCCATGACATTGATCGTCAGACCCATGTCTGCAAATCCGTAGGTCTCTATCGCCTCAGCGGCGTTTGTGGTCATCGCGTTCAAACTGGCCGGCAACGGTGTGCGGTCCACCGTCAAAGTGATGGTACGATTTTCGCGGATGACCTCAATATCAGTGTCTATATTGGACTTTCGCAGCGCAAATGCCAAATCACCGGGCGTTGTGATTTGCGTGGCACCGTACACCGTCAGAATATCGCCAGCCTGCATCCCTGCCCGTGACGCGGGACTGTTTGGACGCACAAGATCAACCAGAACCCCCTGCCCCTCAAAGCCAAGCGCCGTACGGATGCGGGGCGAAAACGGACGTACCTTCATTCCCGGCGCCAAAATTTCGGGCCCTGGTTCCCGAGATAGAAACTCGCTTACGTCAGCTGCTGATATGGCGTAAGCGATGCCCACGAAAAAACGCGACCCATCGCTGATGCGGGTGTTTACGCCCAACACCCCGCCCTGAAAATTCAACAATGGCCCACCGCTTGAACCTGGATTAACGGACGCGGAGTGCTGAACGTAAAGCAGCGGTTGCGTGGCGTCGACCTGACGTGCGCGTGCTGACACGATACCCGCCGTCAAACTGAAACCCGCCTCCAAGGGGGCGCCAGTGGCATAAACAGTGTGACCGGGATGTACAGCGCCGACATCCAACTGCAAAGGGTCGACAGACGTCGCTTTTTCAGTCTCTAACACTGACAAGTCTAGCATTTTGTCGATACGCATCACCCGCGCCGCCATACGCGTTCCGTCTTGAAACACCAGCATGACACGGCCCGCATTTCCAATCACATGCGCATTCGACACAACTGTTTTTTTATCGCGGACAACAAATCCAGACCCCAAGAAGCGGTTCCTTCCATCGTCACTGCGCACAATGACAGTGGACGCTAAAACGCGGTCCGTCGTGGCCTTTGTCATATTTGTCGCGCGGGCCGCATCAGGCGCAAACCACCCGAGCGTTATAAAAATAGCTAATGTTATCAAACGCATAAATCACCTTCTTCGTTACTGACATCAACTTAGACCCTCCGTTTTATGAAAACCCGTGAAAAATGCTGTCATGTTTGAATTGGGCGCTTGGCAGAGCAACTGGCCGCTACTACCCTTTGATGCAATTCGGTTCATTCAACGAGGATATTATGCGCTTTTTAATGACAGCCTTTTTCACAGCAACCCTGTCCCTGCCCGCTTCCACATTGTCGGCACAGGCCACACAAAGCGCCATCAAACGCGCCGAAGCCAGTCGCGTGTTGTTTGACATTGGCTTGGAACAGCGCGACGCCCTTATGGTTCTGGCCGCCGCAAAATTGCGCAGCACCTTGAACCTGACACCGTCGGATCGCACACCAGACGGCGGCACGCCTGATGACACCGGCAGTGTTCTTGACCCTGAACAAATGCTGCAATTTGCCTACGACTTCGCCGCAAGTGATCCATTGCTGCTGGGCGTGATCGAAGATGCCGCGGCCGAAACCACCAAAGGCGTAACCGGTGGGCCGGTGTTCAATACTGCCACCATCGCCCCCAAGAAAACCGACACCTATGGTGCTGTGCCCTTCGATGCGGGCGTATACGCGGAAATCTACGTCGAAGCCAAAGACAGCAGCGACCTGAACCTGACCATCCGTGACGCCCAAGGCCGTCTTGTATGTTCGGACACCGACACCAGCGCAATCGCCTATTGCGGATGGCAGCCCCGCACCGCAGGGGATTTCAGTATCAATGTGCAAAATATGTCAGGGCGTTCGGTTCAATACTCCCTCATCACCAACTGATAGGACGCACACATGCGATGTAATTTGATGCGGCGCTTGGGTGCTGCGGCCATTTTGATGCTGACGGCACACCCTTTGTGGGCAGACAATCACGCGCTTGTTGTGGGCGCGTCGACTTACACCAATCTGGACGAAAAATTCTGGCTGCGGGGTCCGGCCAACGATGCTGTCCTGGTTAAGACCTATCTGACCACCACCGCCCCGGTCCCCTTCCCCGAAGGCAATGTGATCATGTTGGCAGATGGTGTCACAGCATCTGACGGCGATCCGACCTTGCAAGGTATTCGAGACGCTTTTGCGACGTTGCAGGCCAAACTGCAGCCGGGCGATTTCGTCTACCTGCACTTTTCCGGTCATGGCACACAAACACCAGCAGCGGATCCAGACAGCGAAACTGACGGGTTGGATGAGATGTTTCTGCCCATCGATATCGGACCATGGGATGATACAATCGGCTCCGTCGAAAATGGGTTGGTCGACGATGAAATCGGTGCGCTTATTGCAGGATTACGTAATACAGGCGCCACAGTTTGGGCTGTTTTCGACGCCTGCCATTCGGGCACAGTGACGCGGGGCGCCCCAGCGGACGCAGACGACGTCAGGTTGCGCAAACTGGCACCGGATTCCTTGGGTGTGCCAGCCAGCGCGTTGATGGCGGCGGACACCGCCGCATCACGCGGCCTGCCCTCGAATCCGCGCAACCGCCCCCCCAGCCCCGTCGCAGATGCCGTTGCTGCTGGCCAAGATGCTGGTGCGTTCGTTGCGTTCTACGCCGCACAGACAAATGAAACGACCCCTGAAAAGCGCCTGCCGCGCGGCGACCCCGAACGCAAAAGTCTTGGTGTTTTCACCTACACCTTGTTTGAGACCATGGCCGAAAATCCAAACCTGACATATCGGCAATTGGGGCAAGAAGTTTTGCGTAAATACGCCGTTCAAAACCTCGCCTTGTCCACGCCAATGTTCGAGGGAGATTTGGACGCGCATATCTTTTCGGGAACTCCCGGTGAAAAGGTTTTGCAGTGGCCCGTGCGCGAAGGTGAATTTGGTTTATCCTTGAATGCTGGCGCGTTGCATGGCTTAAAGACAGGTGAAATTCTTGCCGTTCTGCCCACCGCCGCAAGCGCCACAATGGATGCGATTGGCTATGTTGAAGTTCTATCTACAGATACGTTTTCAACTGAATTGAACCCTATCACGCACGCAGAACTGGCGGCCTTTGATCCATATGATCTTCCGACTGGCAGCTTTGCACGTAAGCTTTCAAGTCGCGTGGATTTTACCCTGCGCGTCGCCCGCCCAAAAGGCATCTTAAGCGCGGATGTCACCGACGCATTGGTGCAGATCGAAAAAGATTTCAATGGGCGCCTTTTGATGGTTGACCCCGGACTGGATGCTGATGTGCGATTGTCTATCATGCCCGACAGCTCCCGCCCTGACGCTATCTGGATGCTGTCCGGCTCTGGTCTGTTTTCTTCGGATCAAGAAATGTCGATACCATCGGTCGGCACTGCAAACCGAAGTGGGGCGGAAATCGCGACGCTTTTGCTGGACAATCTGGAACGCATGGGACGTGCCATCAACCTAATGCGCATGGGCGGGCATTTCGACAACGCGGAACTTGGTGTTGAATTAGAACTGCAAACCAAAAACCGACAGGAACCCGACTTGCGCACTTTGGATACCACAGCCGTACCGATCCTTGTGCCAAATGACCAGGTGCACGTTCTGGCACACAACGGCGAAGCCTTTCCGATAGATGCCAATATTTTGCATATTGGCGTGGACTATTCGATCACCCATTTTTTCCGCGGTCGGTTACAACCCGGTGACACCCTAAAAAAGGGGCTGTTTCGCGTCACGAACGACACATTTGGCCGCGATCGTGTTGTGGTGATTTTGTCCCCGGCAGAAGCCCAATCAGAGATCGAGGATCTTAGGTTTCTGGGCCAAAGCGCCGTAGAGATTTTGCGCGGAACAGAGGAACAAGGTTCCGACTTTGCCAATGCCCTGCGGACGGCAGGATTTGGCCAAACGACCCGAGGCGCGGTTTCACTTGATGAAGACAGCGGACCGGAACCTGTGATTTTGCAGTTCGAGATCGATACTGTGCCAGATACCAAAAAATGAAAATTGCCCATGGGCAACTTCCTCACCTTCACCCATTAGGAACGAAAATTGCCCATGGGCAATTTTCTATTTCCGGTCATCCAAGAAGCTTTCCAAAGCAGCCCGCAAAGCAGCACTTCCTATTGAGCTGTCAAATTCTACCACAGTGCGACGGCCTTTGTTGCGGACAGTGATCGGAACATCACCCGCCGTACGACGATAGGTTTTTTCATGGGTCGGCTTTGACCCAGTGGCAGGCTTGCAGGCCGCCTTGAGACGCTTCATGACTTCAACACCATCCAAAGGGCGGCCCATCCCATTGCGCGCGTCTTCTTGCGCTTGAGCGATTGAATTTGACGTCTCTATCAAAACGCTTAAAGACTTTTTTTCGGCAATCAGCGGCTTCAAATCACGCGCATGGCGTTCTTTGATATCACGAATAGATGCGAAGGCTGCAACGATTTGAGACGGCAAATTTGCCAGTGATAAATAGCGGCTTAACCAGGGGGGGCTGACCTCTAGCCGTTCTGCCATCGCCTTTTGTTTACCACCATAATAACGCGCGATCGCATCCGCATAATCAATGGCGCGTTCATAATCAGAGATGTCTTCGCGGTCACGGTTTTCAATGTCTGCCAGACGAAACGCTTGTTCGTCGGTCATTTCACGGACATCGACCAGATACTTGAATTGCAGATAGTTATGCGCCCGCAACCAACTTACAGCAAAATGACGACGGGCCCCGCAAATCACTTCGTAGCGTAGCGGTCCATCGGGTAGGGGACGCACAATGGCCGCGAATTCCTGCCGGCCTTGTGACCGAATACCATCAATTAAATCGCGGCAGTTTTCTTCGGTCAAAAGGGCGTAGTCGCGGTTGTGACGTTCCCACATCTGACACTCTGCGGGGTCCACCCATCGCAGTGTTTTTTCTTCTATATCGCCTGCAACCTGATCTGCAATCGTAGTAGATCTTTTCAAAAAACGACTGGATCGTGCGGCAGATTTTGAAGGGGCCATGTCGTCCAGCCCACCCAACACATCGTCGTAAAGTGCGTCGTGTTTTTTGTTCATAACAGTCCTTCCTTTCGCAAAGCGGGATAGTGACTTGGCCATGTTTTACGGATCAGAACTTCGATCTCGCGGTTCACCGCATCCAGATAAGCCCGGCATCGTTTGTGCGTTTCTGTGCGTGTCGCCGGCCCAGTGGTTTCGTAGACCGTCGATAGGTTTGCAGAGGCGTTGTCGATTTCCGCGCTGTCTTTCAAAACGGCCTGCATCATGTCCATAGGGAACACAGCGTCCATCATCCGTTTGATAGCGACATGCGCCGACTTATTGTCGTTCATTTTAGTCCCCAAAATGCGCAAAAATGCATATTCGCGGGCACCACCAGCCTGTGCCAGTTCATGCATCGTCGCACCCATCATCTTAAGGAAATGCGCTGTTGATCCAAAATCAATATTGTTCGGAGGTGCTGGGATCACCAAGGCATTGGCCGCACGCAACACAGACAACGACAACATGCCAAGGGCAGGGGGCGGATCCAGAAGAATGACGTCGAACTGATCCTTGATGGTATCTATGCCAGAACGCAAACGGTCCAGAACAAAACTTTGTTCGCGCACCATGCGGGCAGCGAATTCATATTCGGCGTCATAAAGGCCAAGGTTCGCAGGAATAAGCGCGACATTCGGCCAGTAGGTTGCACGTAAAGCATAGTGTAAAGACGATGGGCCGCCGTGACGGAAAAACGGGTAAAGGGTGTCTTCGTCTTCGTCGACATCCACGTCAGGGTTCAATCCAAAAACGCTTGTTGTGCTGGCTTGACTGTCGCAATCAATCACGCACACCCGATATCCTTTAAGCGCAAGATACTGCGCAAGATGACAAACTACCGTTGATTTGCCCACGCCGCCTTTGAAATTTTGGATTGCCAAAACAAGGGCCTCATCGGTATCGGCCCGATGTGGCAATGTTCCAAACAAAGTGCGCATACGGTTGATATCGGTTAGCGCGTATCCGGTGCGACGATTTGTGGTTGGGTCTTTATCAGGTTCAGGCAAGCGCCCGTCATCTTCAGCATCACGGATTGCTTTTTCACTGCGACCGACCATTTCCGCGGCTTTGCGCATGTTGAACCGCAAGTCCAATGTCTTGTCAGCCCCCGGGGCATACACGCGTTCCCGCAGCCGTCCGATGACGGTTGATGCGCGTGTCGCGAGGGTTTCCAGATCATCTAAAGTGACAGGGGGCAGGGCAGGGTTTTGCATCTATGTTACCATCTTGGAAGTGTCCTTCGAATCATGGTGATAAATGGTTCTTGGGTAAAGTGCGAATTCTTAGGCATGTTTGTCCAAAAACCGCACCTTGCAGGTGTGGCACCACAGTGTTGGAAATTCGCGTGGTACCGGAGCAAAAGATGGAGCTTTATTGCCCGATAGGCAGCTTGTTGCCCAATTTGTAAGTTTCGGCTGATCGTAACGGGGTTTGTAATATGAATCGGTCAATCCAAAAATCTTTTAAAACCAAATTTGAAAAACCAGTCTTTTCTAATTCATATAGTTCTAGTTCATACAGTGTAAGTATCTGTTATAAAGACGAAAAACCCTTTATCTCTTACGTATTGGGCTGGCTTGGCATACGTAATGGGATGTTTGACCTTACGCAGTGGGATCGCTGTTCTTACGTTTAGGATGCACTTTAACTCTTACCTATTGGGTGGTTCAGTATAGGGGATTTTACAGCAAAAAAAGTGTATTCTTATCAAAGCATTGCGATTCGGCTTCCGAATCAGTCGCTATTTAAAACTTACGTTTTGGGTGATTTACCAAGACCTCTATTTCTGATATCTTACACTTAACAGCATACAAAAGTAAGCGAACACAGGTAAGAGATGGCGCCCAAAGATCGCCCCATACGCACGGTCGATGCCAGACCAAACGCAGAGACGCTGGTAAAACCCGGCGAGTTGGTTGATCTTGTTGAGGTCACGCCTCTGACTTTGGCAGACCGCCGTATTTATAACCAGCTGCTGGAAAACGCGTGGGACGCGATTGAACGCCCTGTGACCCATATGATTTCCAAAAGTGACTTGCGGGGCTCTCATAATTCAAATGACCGGGTTGGTGAATCCATCGAACGGTTGATGGCTTCCATCGTCAAGGTGCGTGTGATGCGCGACGGGGAACCCGCGATTGAACGCGTGCAGCTGTTGGGCGGCAACATCGAAACAACACGGCGCGACGGGTTGTTTGAATATGAAATTCCATCGCGGCTGCGCAATATCATCAAAGATAGCACCGTTTTTGCACGGCTTCAGCGCGAAGTGATGTTTGCGCTAAGTTCGAAATACGCCCTGACCTTGTACGAGATGATCCAGAAGCGTGGCAAGTTGCGCTGGCGGTCGTCTGAAAAATTCAGCCTTGAGGATTTGCGCGGCGTTCTGGGTGTTCCGAAAGGCAAGCTGGCCAGCTGGTCCAACCTTAAATTGCGTGCGATTGATCCTGCCTTGGAAGAAGTGAACGCGCTCAGCGATTATGTTGTTGCTGTTGAACCGGTTAAAACGGGACGGCGTGTCACCCATGTGGAATTGCGGTGGTGGACCAAAGACGCCAAAAGCACAGCAGAAGCCGAACGCGAATTGAGCTTTTCCAAAGTAGGGCGCAAAGCCCGCACCAAAGGTAAAGTTGAAGACATAAAGCCGCGTCCGGCGTGGTTGGACAAGAAGGGGCCAAGCCTGCGATCCGAGACGTATGAAACAGCGCGACTGCGGTATGCAGGTTATGATATTTATCATGTGGAAGGTGAGTGGCGGGCATGGTCTGCAGGCAAAGATGCGCCACAAGACCCGGATCGCGCGTTTCTGGCATTTTTCAGGAAATTCGCTGAAGCCAATCCCATATAGGCTCTACTTCGCGGCTTAGAGTAGCAGAATTTACTGGGGCAGCTGCAAAACTGCGGTGCAGACTTCAATTCCGATGATATCCTGGCACAATCCGGGTGGGCCCTCTGATCCGTCCAATGGCGAAAGCATCGCGTCAAATCCGGTCTGCACTGTCAAAGACCCCGCGTTGCGCCAATATTGTGCCTGAACGCTGATGGCTTCGCCCGATTGATCGGCGCGTCTGCTCAGTGCTTGCACCCAATCATGCAAAGCGACGCCCACAATATTGGCAAGATGGAAATGTCCGGCCTGATCAAAGGTGACAAGAATTTCGGAAGCGATGGCGGAGCGCGCAAAGATTTGCATGCTGTCTTCATTAAACACATTCACAAAGGCAGTGGTCAGCGCATCATGATCAATTGCTGCACCGCGCTGTATGGCGGCTTTGGCCCGCAAAATTTGAACGTCGGCTTCCAGTCTAAGGCGGTCTTCAAGGTCCAACCCGTCTGCGTCCAACGCTTGTAAGCTTAAATTAGCGGCGCGGTCCCACTGTCGGGCCTCGCGGGCGTGTCGTATCCGGGTTTCTAGGTTAAGATCGGCTTGCGCTGCAAGACCATCAGACGCCTGCGTCATCCAGCGCTGCAAAAGTATTCCGCGGGGGCTGTCTGCGGCAGTGTTCGCTGCAAGTATGCTAATGGCGCTGGCCAGTAGATCACGCACAGCGGGATCATTCAGAAGTTCGGGGCGCAGGGCAGGGGCGGTGGACTTGGGATCGACCAGATCGTGAAAGGCGGTGTCGTAGTGCTGGCCGGCCTGATTGTCGCCTTGAACTTGGGCGTAGATGGCCATCATTGCGCTTTGGATTGCGTTCGAAACCCGGACCATGGGATCATCATCTAGCGGCGGGGGCATACGCAGTCCGCGCAACAGTGATGTTGCCTGTTCGTAGTCGCCTGTTTCAAACACATCCGAAGATTCGCGCATCAGCTCGGTTGCGCGTGTGAAACCGGGGCTTTCGTTCGGGGCCACAGGGGCATCCAGCAACGTGCGCAGTTCGTTTCTTTCGGGCTCAATCAGAACGTCAAGCGGATGGACAGCCATCTGCGCCACAATTGCCTGCGCTGCCGCGTCATTTCCGAACCACGCGTGATAATATGCCATATAGCTTAGGATGGCGTCGCGTGTGTCGGTATCGCCTGACTGTTTCGCAAGTGCGGCCCCTTCATCCAGCAAGCCCATGCCGCGTTCGTAGCGGGCCAGCCCCGACAGGATCAAAACACCGTTTACCAGCATAACGCGCGCCCAAAGCGGATCTTTCAGTGTCCCTTGCGCTTTGGCCTCGCGCAGTGATTGCGTCAGATAGGCGTCCATACGCAGCGCCCCTTTGTCGTCGATTTCTGCGTCGAAACGGTCAAGCACATCCTGTGCTGTCAGGGTCTGGGCAACAGCGGCTGTAGACATTGCTAAGACCAGCACCATGGAAACAAGAAACCGCATCACGAGTTCCCCACCATAAAGAACGGCGCCCACGCAAAGGGATGGGCCAAGGTCGGGTCACTGTCATCTTCCATAAGCGTCAACATGGACCTACGCAGGGCTTCTGCTTTGCGCAGATCCGGGGTCTTGCGCATCTGTGCGAATGCCCCGGCTGTCAGCCGCGCTGCGGCATCGTCACGTACGGGCCAATGGCTCACCAAAAGCGCTTCGGCGCCGGCTGCGAAAAAAGCACTGGCCAACCCTGATAGTCCTTCTGCGCCTTCGCCGTCACCGGCTGCTGTATTGCACGCAGACAAAACCACCCATTCCGCGTTCAACGTAAGTCCGGCGATTTCGCCTGCTTTCAACAATCCATCGTCGCCGGGTGTCGGCTCAAGCGGGGGTGTTAATGCAAGGGCGGGTTCATCCAAACCTTGCAATTCGCCCGATATCAATCCGTGTGTGGCGAAAACAACGACGTCTTGGGTGCTGAGGTCGATAGCGTTCAACGCGGTTTCTGAAGCCTGCGCACCCAATAAGACCTGCGCTTTATCGGGCGCAAACGTTGCAGCGATGGCACGTACTTCGCGGCGTGTGCCGGGCAGGGGGGCCAATGCGGTGATGTCGATTTTATCGTCACCGCTGCGTGCAACGTCTGCCGCTGAGGACGTGCCTTGAAATACGGGATCGCCCAACGCCAAAAGGGTTGGCGTTGGCAGATTTCCCGGATCGGATGCTGCAGATTTGACAGCAAGCAAAGACACCACAGAGGGCATCAAAGTGATCGCATGGGTGCGTGCCACCCAGCTTGCGTCGCGTAAATCCTGCGCAGTGGGATTTTCGATTGTGTCTTCGATGTCTGTCAAAAGAGCAGCAAACGGCAGTCCGATCCACGCCGCATCTGGCACAATGCGCAGGTGGTTGATGGTTTGCAACTGATCCCAATAGGGACCAAAAATCAGCTGGTGAATGTTGTGCGCAAGGGATGTATTGAACCCGCGGCGCAGCGTGACGTCTTGCGGGTCATCCGCCCCGTCTTCGGCGCCGTCTTCCGCGTCGTCATCCAATGCCGCAGCACCACGAAGCACCCCACCATCCAGCCCCATTTCTTGCCGGAACCGGCCCACCAGATCAGCGGCGTCGCCTGATGTTGCGGGCACTCGTTGCCACAACAATAGATCGCGCCCCATGACCCAGATGAATAGGTTCTGCGGGGCTTGGTGCAGCAAGATTAACGCCTCGTCGGGGTCCAATGCCGCTTGAACTTGCGCCACGGTCAAAGGCACAGGGGCGATAATGTCGTTGTAGCCGGGGAAGGCCTCTGCCAGATCCAGACCATTGGCGCGAATGGCCACATCCAGTTCGTTCAGCCGCAAGCGCCGCGCGGTGGGATCCAGATCGGGATCAGCCCGAATGTGTTCGCGTTCCTGGGTCAGGTCGCGTCGGGCAATCGCAAGGTCTTGCGCCCCGGCTTCACGGGCCGCGATGCGCAATGCAATTTGTTGCACAGCCCGCGCGGCCCGAGAGGTTTGCACAGCCTGTGCGACCTGAAACATTTTGTCGGCTTGCCCGTAGGCATCTGCCCCGTCTTGCGCAAAAGCAGACATGGCGTGGCAGGCGAAAATAACAGCAACAATAAACTTTTTCATACCAAAGTATTCAAAGCGTGTCGGGCTTGGTCAAGTGACAAATCCGGTTAGTCGGAGTGCGGCTTGACGCTACTGGGCCATTTGCTTGTCGACCTGTTGTTCTTCGTTGATCATGGCTTGCAATTGCCGCCGAAACCGCAATTGCCCGCCATCAATGGGCAAATCGATGTGCGGCGTGGTTTTGTCCGTCATGCCTTTTTGCACCTCGTTCAGCACTGCGCGGTCTTCTTCAAAGGCGTGTTGCACGTCCTCGGTCATCATTTTGGACAAGGCTTCGTCTTCGGGGCGAATATTGCGCAGTTGGAACCAATAGTAGCGGGTTTGGCTTTCGGTTGTGGGCGTCATGAAATTGTAGCTGTCCATGATGAAGGTCTTTTCGTGCAACGGGCCATCTGCCCCGCCAGTGCCCGCAGGTGTGAACACAGCCTTGATCAAAGCATGGGACGGGTAGCGCACTTCGTAATGCTGCAAGCGGTCGCAATTGCCCTCAAATTCCACGACCTTTTTGTAAAATGGCGCAGGTTCGTGATCCATCATCCAGCGATGCACAATGACGCCGTCGTCGTTTTTCTTGATCCGCAAGGGGGTGTCCTTGGTTGCATCGGTGGCAAAGCTGCTTTGGTGCACCCATGCGACATGGGTCGGGTCCAGCAGGTTGTCGCACATCAACAGATAATTGCAGTCCAATTCCATCGCGGCCCCGCGATTGATGCCCCACGCGGGGTCGTCGTAGTGTTCGATTTCAAATATTTCGGAAGGGTCTGCCAGCGCAGGGTTGCCCATCCAGATCCAGACCAGCCCGTATTTCTCGTGCAAGGGATAGGCGTGCACTTTTGCGTTTGATGGAATGCCACCCGATCCGGGTGCCCACACGCATTGGCCCACACAATTGAAGGTCAGCCCGTGGTATCCGCATTCGACGGTATCGCCTTTGATGCGGCCTTTGGACAAAGGCAGCTTGCGATGGGGGCAAGCGTCTTCCAATGCGACCAGATCATCGTTCTGCGTACGGAAAACACAGATTTTTTCACCCAGCACCATCACTTGCTGCAAGTCGCGCGTGATCTCATGATCCCATGCGGCGACATACCAGGCATTTTTCAAAAACATGTGTGGGCTCCTTTGATCCGTGGCGCTGTGATCTCACCAGCAGCCAGCGTGATCCACAAGCTGTTTCTTGGCCTGTGTAGGTAGTTATTCAATGCCGCTGAGGCCCTTGTTCCGTTTACGATTGCCGATATGATCGCTGGGATGTTGATCTTGTTGTTCCATATCATGTCAATCGGTCCGGTTGGGCGGTGTTGACAGGGTGGGGCGTGAAAGAGGATGGGGCCCTTGAGCAAAGACAAAAGCTTAGACGCATGGCAGATGCAGGCGGTTACTGTCGCGTCGGCGTTCAAAGCCGCGGCACAGCACGCACCGGACGCAATGTACTGCAAAAGCGCTGCAGGGGCACTTAATTACGGTCAAGCAGCGGGCGCCATTCAAACCCTTGCGGACGAATTACGCGAGGACGTGCAGGGCAGGGCGGTTGCTTTGATCCTGCCCAATTCGCCTGCGTTTCTAATCGCGTATTTCGCAATCCTCTTTGCAGGTGGCAAACCTGCTTTGATCAACCATGGGCATCCCGACAGCACCATCGCCAAATTGTTGGGCGATTTGGATGCCGCAGTCATCCTGTCTGATCGCGTACATCCCGGCGCAAAAACCCGCATCCTGACCGAAGGGGCGTTGAATGATTTATTCGCCCCCGTCGGTATAGCCCCCGTCGACATGGCCCGTTTAATCGACCCCACAGAACCGGATGATATTGCGGCGATCTTGTATTCGGGCGGCACGACGGGGCTGCCCAAACAAGTGCCACATTCTAATGCCGCTATCGTTGCCACGATGGAACGCGGTGACTGGGGGTGGCGCACGGGGGCGGATGAAATCTGGTTGCCCGTCGCGCCATTCACGCACATTTACGGGTTTTTAATGGGGCTGACCAACCCGATCATTCGCGCAGGTGGCGTTGTGATCCCCGACCGGTTTCAGCCGGATTTGATCGTGGACATGCTGGTCAACGAAGGCGTTACGATCTTTGGTGGCGGGCCTCCGGCTATTTATCAGGGCGTGATGTCGTCTGCGAAATTCGCAGACGCGACGTTCCCAAAGTTGCGGATTTGTCCGGGCGGCGGCGCACCCTTTCCATTGGATGTTCACAGACGGTGGGAAGCGGCGACAGATTTGAAGATTTACGAAGGCTACGGCATGACCGAAATCGCGCCTATTTCGATCAACACCGAAGCACATGGCATCCTGCGCGGATCGGCAGGCAAGGCGGTGCCTGACACGGTGATTGAAATCGTTGATCTTGAAACAGGCGATACCGTGCTTGAGGTCGGAGAGGCGGGTGAAATCCGCGTCAAAGGCCCGCATATGATGACCGGTTACACCGGCGACATGGATGAAACCGCCATCGCGCTGCGACATGGCTTTGTCTACACTGGCGATATTGGCACATTGGATGCTGACGGCTTTCTAACGATCACGGATCGCAAGAAGAACGTGATTTTTGTCAGCGGGTTCAATGTGTTTCCCAGAGAGGTCGAAGAGCTGTTGTTGACCCATCCTGCCGTGTCCGGGGCTTGTGTTGTTGCGCGTGCGCACCCGCGATCTGGCGAGGTTCCGGTGGCTTTTATCACATTGCGGTCGCATGTTTCCGCAGACGACGTCGCATCGTTTTGCCGTGACAATCTGATTGCATACAAGCAACCTGCCGAAGTTGTAATACTGCCGGAAATGCCCCTCACACCTGCTGGAAAAGTGGACCGAAGCGCTTTGCAAAGCGGCCTGAAAGCGACGTAGAATTTGAAGTGAAAGCCTGTAAATGACTGCCAAAATCGACGGAATGAAATCGCGTATGGTGCTGCCTGCAATTGCTGCACCCATGTTTCTGGTATCCAACCCGCAAACGGTGATCGCGGCCTGCAAGGCGGGCGTTATGGGGTCTTTTCCAGGCCCGAATGCACGCACGGCAGCGGACTTGCGTAACTGGTTGACCCAAATCACCAGCAGTGTCGGACCTAAAGATGCGCCTTGGGCGATGAACATGATCACCCACAGCAGCTATGGCCGGTTTGACGACGAGATTGCGTTGGTTGAAGAATTCCAACCCGATCTGGTGATCACAGCCTTGGGGGGCCCACACCGCGTCACCCGCGAGGTTCATGCCTATGGCGGTCTGGTTTTTGCGGATGTGACATCGCCAAAATTCGCCCGCAAAGCGTTGGACAAAGGGGCCGATGGGTTGGTGCTGGTATGCGCGGGGGCCGGTGGACACACAGGTGAATACGCGATGCTGCCTTTCATCGAAGAAGTGCGCGGCTTTTTCGATGGTCCATTGATCGTCGGCGGCGGCATTGGCACAGGCCGTGCCATTCGCGCTGTTGAAAATCTGGGTGTTGATTTTGCCTATCTTGGCACACGGCTTCTGGCGACGCAGGAAACCATGATCCCCGACGCGTACCGCGAAATGGTATGGCAAAGCACGATGGAAGACTTAATCGCATCCCGCGCTATCACAGGGGCTTTGGGCAATTGGATGCGCGCCAGCGTTGAGGCAGCCGGCATAGCAATCGAAGACATGAGCGCGGCTGCCACGCTTGATTTTTCAGGTGACATGCATGCAGGGTCCAAAGCGTGGAAACATGTTTGGAGTGCAGGGCAAGGCGTGGGCGGGATCACCCGCGCCGAAACCGTTGCCGAAGCGGTCGAAACTTTGGTGATGCAATATAACAAAGCCGTGGCCGATCAAAGCCGCGGCAGCCGCTTTGGTGGCGCACAAACATTGACGAACGGGGAGACATGAACATGGGTATCAGCACTGAAGAAACGCAGATCATCAAAGACATCCTGGCGCATGTGGAACAGGGCACCACCGACATGCAGCCCGAATTGATGCGCAATCCTGTCTCGACATACACAGATCCCGACGTGCTGGCCAAAGAAATGGATACCCTGTTTCGCAAGTTCCCGATCATCATGGGCCATTCAGAACAACTGCCCGAACCTGCGTCTTACTTCACCAACGATGAACTTGGTGTGCCGTTGCTGATCACACGCAACAATGACGGTGTGGTCAAGGCGTTCATGAACGTCTGCCGTCACCGTGGTGCGCGTCTGACGGATGGGGCTTGCGGCAAGGTCAAGACGTTTTCCTGCCCTTATCACAAATGGACCTATGATCTGAACGGCGCCTTGCGGGGTTTGCCCCATGCTGCGGGTTTTGGCGACATCGACAAAGGCGATCTGGGACTGATCGAATTGCCCGCCTTCGAGCGGTTCGGCCTGATCTGGGTGCGCCCGTCTGCCAGCGAAGACGAGATCGACATCGACGCATGGCTTGCCCCTATGGCCGAGCAGCTGGGGGGCTTGGGGCTTGAATCCCATACCGTGTTCAAAGCATGGTCATTGGACCGCAAAATGAATTGGCATCTGGCGCTTGAGGGCTTTCAGGAATCCTATCACTTTTGTGGCGCGCACGAACACACGGCTTGTTCTGCCTATCTCGACAATCAAAGTTCTTGGGTCGATAAATATCCGCATGTACGTCATTCCGTGCCCCTGCCGACCATTGAAGAACTGAAAGGCAAAGCGCCCGAAGACTGGCAGCACCGTCCCTATTTCATGACGCAAAATTATCTGTTTCCCTGCAACTATGTGCAGGTGATGACGGATCACGTCTACATTCACACCATCATTCCGACAGGGGTGGATACGTGTATTTTCAAATGTATGATGCTGATCCCCGAAGCCCCGCAATCCGACAAGGCGGAGCGCTATTGGGAAAAGAATTACCAAGTGATCCGCACCGTGTTTGGCGAAGACTTCGAGATCGGTGAAAACATCCAAAAGGGTTTGAACACAGGCGCTAACACCGAATTTCTGTTCGGACGTTACGAGACCGGTTTGCAATTGGGCACAAAAGCCATCCACGATGCCTTGGACGGGCGATTGACAGCGTAGCGTCGCGTTTATTCGGCGATGTCTTCGGCCCACAGCTCGGGCTTTTCTTCAATGAACCGCTGCATCAAAGCAGTGCAGTCCGGGTCGTCTGCGATGATGACTTCAACGCCTTTGGAGCGCAGGAAATCTTCGTTGCCGCCAAACGTGTTATTTTCCCCGATCACCACGCGCGGGATGCCAAATTGGATGATGGTGCCTGAACACATCATGCAAGGGCTTAGTGACGTATAAAGTGTGGTGTCCCGGTAGGTCTTTTGCCGCCCCGCCTTGCGCAGCGCATCCATTTCGCCGTGTGCGATGGGGTCGCCTTTTTGCACACGCTGGTTGCGGCCTTGTGAAACAACTTCGCCCCCGCGCGCCAGCACTGAACCGATGGGGCAGCCGCCTTCATCAAAACCGGCTTTTGCCTCTTCATAGGCGATGCGCAGCAGGCGGGTGTCGTCAGCGTTCATTTGGGCGTATCCTTCAGAATGGGGCCATCGTAATAGGGCAAGCGGTCCACGAACGGGCGCCACAGACCCTGTTTTTGCAAGTTGTCCATATGATCTGCGATTTCGTCCAAAGTCGCAAACCAAACATCTTTCGTCTCGCGCGTTTTGGCGATCCAGGCTTCTACCTGCTTCCATCGCGCCAGACGGCCCGTGAGGAACGGGTGAATGATCAGCATAAAGAATCCGCCCGCATCATACTGCGCCTCGAATTCTTCCCAGAACCCGGAAAGGCCGTGCGATGGCCCAGCCACCGGCATCATATACCCGATTTCGTCGTAATGTGCGAAGAGCGGCCAATCATCGGTGCCCCAATGGACAGGCATTTCATAAAGCGCCCCCTGTTTGGTTTGTAGCTGGTAGGGAATGTCATCGCCCATCATTGAACTGTCATAGCGCATCCCGTGTTCGATCATCAGATCAACGACCTCTTGGGTGATGTTGTAGACGGGTGCACGGTAGCCGGTGGGGTGTTGACCGCAAATTCGTTGATGCACGTCCAATGTGCGTTCAAACCATGTGCGCTGCTGCCCGCGTGTCTTGATGGGGTCTTCGTGCAGATAGCCGTGGTGTCCGATTTCATGGCCGTCTTTCAGGATGGCCTCGGCGACATCGGGGTAGGTTTCCAGACACCAACCGGGGATGAAAAACGACTGCTTCAGCTCAAACCTACGATAGGTGTCGAGGATGCGGGGCAGGGCGACCATTGGCCCGTAGCGTCCCATGGAAATAGGATAGAGCCGGTCGTGGCTGTCTTCGGGTTTTGCGATGTGGATCAGGCTGTCGGCGTCCATATCAAACGTGATTGCAACGGCGCATTTGGCCCCGTTTGGCCAAGGGATCGGATTGCGGATCATGTTTCGTTCAAGACGTGTGCGCTGGCGGTGTCCCATGACAGCCAAATTTCGTCACCGCTGTGCAAGTCGAATTTTGACAGTTCGCGTTCTTGCATCTGCACTTTGAATTCCTGACCTTCGGCGTCTTCAAGGAACAGTGTGACCATGGAGCCTACGAACTCTTCCGAGATCAGTTTGCAGAACGCTTTGTTTTCGCCCGTCGGTTCTTTCATCGAGATGTGGACCAGATCGGCGGAAATCACGAAGCTGGCAGGGTGGTCTTGAACCAATGCCACGTCATTTGTTGGCACAGTGAAATCACCCGATGCGGTGGCAATGCGGGCTGTACTGTCTTTCACGGATGCGACGGTGCCGGTCAGGATGTTATTGCGGCCCACGAATTCCGCCACGAACTGGTTTGCAGGCGCGCGATAGATGTCTTTTGGGGTGCCAATCTGGGCAATTTCGCCTTTGCCCATGATAATGACGCGATCGGCCATGGCGAAGGCCTCGGACTGCGAATGGGTGACGTAGACAAAGGTGATGCCAAGTTCGCGTTGCAGATCGGTCAGGACGGCTTGCATACGGATGACCAGATGCGCATCAAGGGCTGATAGCGGTTCGTCCAGAAGCAGAATTTGCGGCTCCATCACCAGCGACCGCGCAAGCGCCACGCGCTGCTTTTGCCCGCCCGACAGGGTGGAAATGTCGCGGTCTGCAAACTCCAGAATGCCCATCTTTTCCAGCCATTTCAGTGCGCGCGTTTTGCGTTCCTCTTTGCCAACGCCGCGCATCTTCAGGCCAAACTCCACGTTTTCCTGTGCGCTGAGAAAGGGAAACAAAGCCAGCGATTGCCAGACCAGCGGTGTGTCGCGTTCATGCGGGGGCACATCGTTCATCAGCTGGCCGTTCAGGCGGATTTCGCCTTTGCTGGGGGCGTCCAAGCCCGCCAACATGCGCAGCGTTGTGGTTTTACCACAGCCCGAGGGCCCCATAATGGCTAAAAATTCGCCTTCGCGGATTTCAAAGTCCAGTTCTTTAACGGCGACGAAGCTGTCAAAGCTTTTTTGGACTTTATCAAAGACGACAAGAGGTTCTGTCATGGGCGGATGCTTTTCAGTTGGCGGCCGGCAAAGAATACTTGTGCCAGCACGACGAGGGTCATGGAAATAAGAAACACAAATGTGCCAATGGCGTTGACTTGTGGATCGATGTTGCCTTGCACGATCTCAAGAACAACCACAGGCAGGGTTTTGTTCAGGCCCGAGACAAACCACGACACAGCAAATTCATCAAATGAGACGGCGGCTGTCAGAAACAAAGCGGACGCAATCGCGGGTTTGCAAAACGGGATGATGACATGGCGCATGGTTTGCCATTCAGATCCGCCAAGATTCCAAGCTGCGGCTTCCAAGTCGGGGTCCATCTGGTTCAGCCGCAGCCGGATTACAGCCATCGCAAAAGGGGCCGTCAGAACGCTGTGCGCGATGACGATGGAATAAAGCTGCCCTGACATGCCGATTTTGGAAAACCACGCCAGCATGGCCAACGCCATGATGATCAGGGGAATGGTGGGGGGCAACAGGATCAACGCAAGGTAAGGGCCTTTGAAACGAAAGTTGTAGCGAAAGTCCGAATAGGCCGTGCAAAACCCAAGAAACGTGGCAATCAGGGCCGTAGACGTAGACACAATCAAGCTGTTTAGAGCCGCTTCCCACACGTCCGGGTCTGCAAAAATCTTTTCGTACCATTCGGTCGAAAAGTCGCCCAGAGGGATCGTTGGGAAGCGTTGCGAGTTGAATGAAAAGATCATGCTGAAGATGATCGGCGCAAACACAAAGGCAAAGACCAATGCCACGTATAGGCCAAGCATCACATTGACAGGACGGCTTGTGTTCATTTCGCGCCCTTTCGCTTGCGGTAGGCCAGCGCGATGCCGGTGAAAGCGATGGCAAACAATGTTCCCATCATCATGATCGCCACCACGGCAGCCCGCGGCCATTGCTGCCCTGATTTGGTTGTATCAAGAATCAGGATCGGCAATGTCGGTTCTTGTGACCCGCCCAGATAGAAGGGGGCCACGAAATCCCCGAACGACAGGATAAAGCAAAAGATCGCGGCAATGATCAGCCCCGTTTTCGACAGCGGAAGGATCACCTGCCAGATCGTCGCCAAGGGTTTGCAGCCCAGATTGCGCGCCGCCTCGATCAGGTTTTTGTCGATGTTGGCCATCGTCACAGTTTGCAAGATCACAACCAGCGGCAAGGTCAGCGTCATATACCCCACAAGCGTACCGAAATTGGTGTTCAGCATCGTATAGGGCCCAAGGCCGACGTACCCCAGCATCCCGTTCACCACGCCGCTCTCTGACAAAATCACAAACCATGAAAAGGTGCGCACCAGATAGCTTGTGAAGAAGGGAATAATCAGCAGGAAGATCGCCCAACGTCGGGTGGCGTCACTGGCGCGAAACGCCAATGCAAACGCGGCAGGAAAGGCGATACACATCGCGCAAACTGTCGCTGCTGCGGCAATGAAAATGGTGTACCAATAGCTGTCCCAGAAGTATCCGCGCGACAGCATCTTTGACCAGTTCACAAATTCGAACGCCTCTGTCATGCGGTAGTTTCTCACCAGGAAAAACGACATCGCCACCATGAACAGAACGGGGCCCACAAAGAAGATAAACTGCCAGATGATGATCGGCAGACGCCACGTTATGGCATACAAGCTGAAAAGGCGGCGCGGTTTGGCAGGCATAAAAGACACTCAGTCTATGGGTCAAAAAGAGGCAACGCTATGGTTGCCTGCTTTCCAGTTTTTCGGAACCCAAATCAGGCGTTTTTATATTCGGACCAGAAGTCGTTCCAATCCTCAAGACCCTGCTGTTGCGGGATGTCGCGGTAGTGGATGCGGCCTTCCTTGATCAGCGTGATGGGGTCTTGCGGATCACCATCAATCTGGTGGGACCGAGTGGCTTCGGCCAAATCAGCTTCGATCAGGGCGGCGCGGCCCGCTTTGGTCACGCAGAAGCCGGGGTAGGCCGCCATTTGGGCGGATTTGACCTGACCGGCAGGCGACATCATGTATTGGATGAAGTCTTTGACCTGATCTGCTTTTTC
>NZ_OMOR01000005.1 GCF_900302465.1 Ascidiaceihabitans donghaensis
CCGGTCAAGGCTGGGCAGCAGATCAAACAACAAGAAACGGTTGTAGGTTGCGTTGGACGGGGCGCGGCTTGACGACCGGTAGCTGCCTTCAAAGGCGCGGCCCACAGGCAGGACATGCAGATGGGCGTTGGGGTGGATGTCCACAACTTCCTGCAAATGCGCCAACCCGATGGGTTTGACGTTTGTGGACAGGAAAAACAGGTTGATCTGGCGGGTCTGGTCCGCGCGGCTGAGCATCGATTGCAGCATAGCCGCCGTGTGGGGCAGATAGGCGCGGTCGGCGGCAAAAGCCACGTTCACATGCGCAGGCCCGTTCAGGCTGTCATCGGCGACATAGGGCGTGACCAAAGCCTGCGACAGATTGACGATCGGCACCTCATGCACGCGCAGATCGGGCTGGGTGGTTTGCAGGTGATGCACATAAACCGTCATCAGGCGTTCAGCCACAAACCCCAGATACCGGCTTTGCTGAACGCTGTAATGCGAACGGTCCAGATCAAGGGTTTCCAGCTTGGCCAGAATGTCGAAGATCCACGCGGCATAGCGTTCCATCAGGTCACGGCGCATGACAAACATATTGCCCAGACGGATGTCTTTATCGGCGCAGACCGCGTCAAAGCTGGCCAGATATTCGGGGTGGTCAGCAGCGATGATGTCGCGGGTCAGGTCGAGGTCTTCGGGGGCGTGGCCCTGGCGATAGTTTTCTTTCACGGACCGGCCCATGCGGTGCACACGCGGGATGATCAGATCATAGTCGGTGCCATGGGCGGCCAGCCAGTTTTCGGTACTCTCCAGCCAGTCGGGCACGTCGAAACGGGGCACATACAGCTCGGCTTCGTGACCTTCAAACTGGCCTTCGAAATCCAACACACGGCGATAGTGCATCAACCCGATATGGCTGGCGGCGGTGTCGTTTTTCCACGCCCAATACAGCGCCGTCAGTTCACAATAAAACGCATTGCGGCCTGATATGTTTTCGCCTGTGTCATCGCCAATCATATCCTGCAAAGGGGCGGCTGCACCTGCGCGTCCGACATGGATGGGACATACGGATGCGCTGCGCAACAAAGGGGCGGGTTTGTGATACGCAGTATAGAGGGCAAAGGTCACGGGAAGGATCACTCAACATCTGTTAATGGTCTTGTGCGGCGGTATCCCCTTGCCCTTGCATTGTCAACGCGCGGGGGATGTGGTGCGGGCGGCAGATAGCCAATAGATTTACCATAACCATGATTATAAGACAGGTATTTCACCGTCTGTCTGGCGGCTTTCCTACCACAAAAAAAGCCCCGGCCCCTAAAGGGCCGGAGCTTTCAAATCATGGTTCTGATCCGGCAAGCGGACCCTTTAGCCGGTGCTATCCGGTGACCAAAATCGCGTCGTCCGGGTTGGTCAGGGATGTGACCCCTTCAAGGAAGATTTCGACGCCGTTGTCGAAGTCCAACAGGATGCCGCCGTTCTCGAAGCTGCCGAAGGCTGTGAAGACCGCGGTGCCTGTGGTCTGGCCTGTCAGCATGTTGGCGTTCAATTGGATCGTATCGCCGAAGGTGAAGTCCTCGATGGTGTTGATCTCGGAGTTGACGTTGAAGATGAACACATCATCGCCGTTGCCGCCCTTCATGGTGTCATTGCCTTTGCCCGCTTCCAAGCGGTCATTGTTGTTGCCACCGTTCAGATAGTCATCGCCGAACCCGCCGCGCAGAATGTCGTTGCCATCGGCGCCGTACAGCGTGTCGTTGCCGTTGCCACCGCTCATGGTGTCGGCGCCTGCTTCACCGCGCATCACGTCGTTCTGGTTCTGGCCGTTCATCACGTCGTTGCCCGATCCGCCCCGCATGTTGTCGTTGCCATCGCCGCCGTTCATCGTGTCGTTGTCGCGCTCGCCGTACATGACGTCGCGGCCCGATCCACCATCCAGACGGTCGTTGTTGAACCCGCCGCGCATGGTGTCGTTGCCCGATCCGCCAATCAGCGTATCGTTGCCCTGGTTGCCAAAGATCATGTCGTTTTGCGATTCACCGCGCATCACGTCATTGCCTGTGCCACCGTTCAGCGTGTCTTCGCCGCCGCCACCATAGAACTGGTCGTTGCCGCCATCGCCATTCAGGCTGTCATCGCCCGCTTGGCCCGCAAGGCGGTCGCCCTCAGTGCCACCGTTCAGCGTGTCATTGCCGTTCTCGCCCACAAGGCGATCCTTGCCACCGCCACCAAAGAGCACGTCATTTTCATTGCCCCCCGCCAGCGTGTCATTGCCTTTGCCGCCGGACAACGTGTCAAACCCTGCCCCGCCAAAGATCGTGTCACGGCCATCGCCACCATCAATCGTGTCGTTGCCCTGATTGCCAGCCAAGCGGTTGGCCGCATCGTTGCCGATAATCGTGTCGTTGCCCGACCCGCCAAAGGCGCGTTCAATCACCACGCCGTCCGCAATGGTATACCCGCCTGCGATGCCGTTGGCCGCAGATACGAACCCGCCGCCGCCGACCTCATCCAGCAATGTCGCAGCCCGCAAATCAAGCACGGCATCACGCACCCCTGTGTAGCGCATGCTGTCGGTGCCGCCTGTGTCCCAGATGCTCAGCCAATGGGTGCCGCTGCCGTTGGCGTCGTCCAGGAAGTAATTGTTGTTGCCATTTTGGAACGTGTCATTGGCGCCGTAGATTTCCTGCAGAACCGCAATGTCCAGCCCCATGGGGCCACCTTCCAGCCCCCATGTTTCGGCAGATGTGCCTTCTGTGCCAACAGCACCCGCGTTGTAGCCGGGGTTGTAGGACATGATGGTGAACAGACCCTGGTTCAGCAAATAGGTGCCATAGTCATTGAAGTCGCTGGTGACGCCCGTCATCACATCGGATCCGCCGCCGGTGTCATGGGGGTGGGACATGCCCAGACCGTGCAGAATTTCATGCACCATGGTGACCCAGCCCAGGCCGCCCTGTTCCAGATCGCCGCCCGCAAAGCGGTCCCACTGTGAGGCGTTGAACATCCCGTGGCCCGAGTTGGCCCCGAAGCCCTGCGGATAGAAGAACCCAAGATAGCCGTTGCCCATCTCGTTGTTGCCATCCAGAAACAACTCGAAATCGGCAGTCGCTGTGCCGCTGACTTCGACAAAATCCACGTCGATTAAGGTTTCCAGCATGTCGAACACGGCGCGGAATTGCTGCTGTTCGTAAGCTGTGAAAGCGTCGGATTGATAGGTGTCGCCCCCATCGGACAGGAATTGCCCTGCCGCTTCAAAGGAAAAGGTGATGGTGGTGTTGCCAGCCAGATTGCCGCCGCCCCAGATCAGGGAATCGATGGCGTTGGAATTTTGCTCGGGTTGGGGCGGCGCTTCGCCGAAGGTGGCAGACAGCACATAGTCGCCGCCAACGCTGTCCCAGGTTTCCGCTTTCACAAAATATGTGCCGGAGGTGGTTGGGGAAAACGTCACGGATACCGTGGACAGCGCACCGGCATTGCCATCGGACTGCAAGAACGTACCGGTCGGGCCATAGATCACCAGATAGGGGTCCAGTTCGGCGTTGCCGTTGGAATAGTCGCCGGTCATCGTGAAGGTCACTTGTTCGCCTGCGGTGATCTCGAAGCTGATCCAGTCGTCAGGATAAAACCCTGAAGGCACCTCGTCCAGCGTGCCATAAAAGCTGTCGCCATCACCAATGGAGTAGGGTGTTGTCACACCACTTGGCGCATCATCGCCTTCTGTGATGTCCAACCCCAGGCTTTCCAGACCGGAATGCAGGATTTCCTGAACGTCGTAGTTAACAATCGAGCACGTCACACACATGGTGAACCCCTTCCAAAACCAAAAGACTCGCCCCCAAAGCAAGTTGTGCAACTTTTAACAAATTCATGTGATCTGCACCAGTGCGGCAAAGGGTCAACCGCCGATTGTGCCGCTCCGGCCACAGAGGTATTCAACCAAAGCTAGAATATCTCGATGTTATCGGCAAACCCGTCCAACGAACGGCCCCAGAAAAACACGATCTTGTCGCCACCGCCAAAATCCAGCACCGCGTTGTTGCCCTCGATACTGCCAAAGGCCTGCACCACCTGCCAGCCTGTGGTTTGCCCGTCCAGAAGGTTGGAATTGAGCCTTAGAATATCCTCGTCGCGGTCAAACCCGATCATCAAATCGCGGTCCATGCCGCTTGCAAACACAAAGGTATCGGCGCCTGTGCCCCCTTTGACGTAATCCCAGCCCCCGCCCGGCACGATGGTGTCGTTGCCCGACCCGCCAAAGATGCGGTCCGCGCCGTCACCTGCGAAAATCCGCTCATCGCCCTGATTGCCAAACAATGTGTCATTGCCGGATCCGCCATACATCGTGTCATCGCCGACACCGCCACGGAACCAGTCATTGCCTTGATTGCCATAGAGCGCATCCGATCCCCCGCCCCCGTTCACCGTGTCGTTTTCATTGGCGCCGCGCACCGTGTCATCGCCGCGCTGGCCGAACATGCGGTTGGCGCCCTCGCCGCCTGCGATGGAATCATTGCCATCGCCGCCATAGATGAAATCATCCCCCGTCTCGCCGTTCAGCACATCGTTGTCGCGCCCCCCCCGCAGGGTATCGTGACCGCTGCCCCCCCAAATCACATCGTCGCCGTACCCGCTGACCAACATGTCATCGCCGCTAAAGCCATAGATCGTGTCGTTGCCTTCCAGCGCCGACAAGCTGTCAACGCCGCTGGTGCCGGTCAGCATGTCCGCCGCGCTGCTGGGGGCCGTGGATTCCGTATCATCAGCACTGTCGTCATATTCCACCGGCAAAGCCCGTGTCGGGCCCAGCATGATCTTTTCACGCACTTGATTGGGGTTCAGCCCGCCGTTGGTCCCCTTCAGAACATCCAGCACTTCGTCATTGTGGGTGATGCGCACCCCACCATCGATCTGAACAATGTCCAATTGGTCCACCGAATACAGAAACGACCAGAAGGACAGGTCGATAAAATCTTCATTGACCTTGAAGTCTTCGATCGTGTCCCGCACCCCGTCCTGGGCAATGATAAACACATCCGCCCCGCTGCCGCCGCGCAAGGTATCGCTGCCACCCCCGTCCATCAACGTGTCCTGCCCCCCGCCACCGTACAGGCTGTCGTTGCCATTCTGACCTGCCAAAATGTCCTGGGACCCTGTGCCGGACAGGGTTTGCCCCCCGCTTGCCGCCAGCCGCGTCTGGCCCTGACCCGCCAAGTCGTAACTGAGCTGCGTCAACCCGGCCGCAGCGCCGGAGGCTGCGAAAACCTGCAAGTCGCCCCCCGCATAGGCCAATGTGATGGCGGTGACACCGTTCAGCCCCGCCTCGACGCTGTCGGCGATGGTATCAAGATGCTGTAAGGTGCCATTGGGCAGGACAGAAAACAGGGTGATGCCATCGTCGCCACCGCCCGCCGCAACAAACCAGCGCCCCTCTATTTCGATGCTGTCCACGGCCTGCACCCCGCCAAACCGCATATCCAGACTATCCAGCATATGATCGGTCACAGTCAGCTGGCCGTTGGAGGCAATCTGCATCACGGTCAGCGCCCCGCTGCCACCATTGGTGGGCATGGACGCCACCAGCACAAAAGACGTGGCCCCTATGGTCATGACCGTCATGTCGGTGGGGATCATGATGCCAACGCCGTCTGCCGGGCCGATGCTGTCGGCCAGCACCGGATCAAATCCGTTCATACGGTAGCTGCTGATGCCGCGATCCCCCATGCTGGCGGCCAGCATGATTTCGGTGCCCCCCGCAAGCGTCACCATTTTGATATCCGACACCTGTGTGGTGTGACTGGATTTGGTATCGGCTTCGGTGTGGCGCAGGGTCAGCCCGTTGCCCGATTGGGTGTAAAGCTGGGCACCCGTGCCGCTGGTATCTGCAGTCACGATATGGCCTGCGTCGGTTTCTGCCAAAGCGGTGTAACTGCCGTTGCCGGTGACATCCATGACAGCGCGGCCACCCAGCTGGCCCACCCCCGACAGATCATAGCTGATGATTTTTCCCGCCGAGATGCCGCCCACCAACAGCGTACCACCCCCATCCACCACTTCGATTTCCGCGCCCTGCCCTGCAAAGCCGCCCAAGTCGAACAAGGCCGTGTCAATCAAAGACACAGCCCCGCTGTTGGATAGAAAATAGCTGGTGACACCGCCGCCAAATCCGGTGGAGGCATATAGGATCGTACCAGCATCCGTGACATGCGCTTCCAAATCGCGCACGCCAAAGTCCAATGCATCCGTGCCTGTTTGCAAGACACGCAAAAACTCCATGCTCGGCATACCAATGCCACCCCAAATTCAAACCCACTCGGGGCTAAACTGGGCGCTGCAACGGGCCTTAAAGGGTACGAAATTGGGGCGCAGATGCGAAGAAATCCGCGGATTTTCTGCAAGATGTTAAGCATAAGTGGATGAAACACGGGCAGACAAGGCACCGCCCGCAGCAGGGGATCAGTGGCCGCTTTGCACCAGAAATTGATGGCGTGAAATGGCCTCTTCGAGATCCTCGAAATAGGTCAATTCCCCTTTGTTCAGCACCAAACCGCTGTCGCAGAAATTGCGCACGGCCCCCATCTGGTGGCTGACCATAATGGCACTGGAGGTCTTCATGCGGTCGTGAAAGACCGCGCGGCTCTTTTGGTTAAAGGACGCATCCCCCACAGCTGTGACTTCATCCACAAGATAGGTGTCGAACCGGATGCCCATGGACAGACCAAAGCCCAACCGCGCACGCATCCCCTGACTGTAGGTGCGCACCGGCATAAAGAACTGATCGCCCAATTCCGAGAAATCCAACACAAAAGCCACCAAGGCTTCGGTGTCCACGCCGTAAACCCGCGCCACAAAACGCACGTTCTGCGCCCCCGACATTTGCGGGTGAAACGAACTGCCGAAGCCCACAGGCCACGAAATGGTGCCGTCTGTGATCACACGGCCCTCGTCGGCGGGCAAAATACCCGCAATGATCTGCAATAGGGTCGATTTACCGGCGCCATTCAGCCCCAAAAGCGCCAGCGATTTGCCCGTAGGCAGGGTCAGGTTCAGACCATTGATGACCGTCTTGCGCCGGCCCCGGATCCAAAAGCTTTTGTGCAGGTTTTCAAAGCGGATCATGGGGGTCAGCGGCTGTCGCGGATGGAATAGTAAATCAGCGCCAGAATGGACCAGATCAACCCCACAAACAGACCGATCATGCCCAGCAACACCCAACGGCGGGGAAATTCCGAGGACTGCGGCAAGGTGGGGCGCACGTAGGCCTCCAGATAACGGCTTTGGCGGCCTGCATTGTTGCGCGCCACGTCCAATGCCGTCAGCGCGGCACGGTAGCCTTCTTCGGCAAATTCGCGGTCCACCACCAGCCCTTCGAATTCGGCCAGCAAGGTCGGATAATCCTCGCCCCCCACCGTGATGTCGCCCGACGCCACGTTTTCGCGTTCAATGACAATCCGGTTCTTGATGACTTCAATGGTGCGGCGGGCCTGTTTGACACGGGGATCACTTTCAGAGGACTGGTCCAGAAGCACATCCAGATCGATCAAGGCCTGCGCCAGCTGGGCCTGCAAATTGTTGACCACACCAAGACGGCCCTGCAGGTCGGTGGCGGGATCCACGATCTGGGTGCGGGTGCGGAACAGGATCAGCGCCTCGCGGGCATCCTTCAGCCGCCTCAGCGACACTTCCAGATCGCGCTGCGCATAGCGCAACAGATCCTCACGCGCCTGATCGTTCAGCGCGTTGATCATGTTCTGGCTTTCTTCCACGATGCCTGTGCCAATGGCTTGAGCCGTCTTTGCATCAAAGGCCAGAACGCGCAGTTCGATCAAGCCGCTGCCCTGATCGTAAGACACACGGATGATGCGGCTCCAATACCAGACAAGTTCTTCGATGGTGGCGTCGGGCCAAATGGCAAAAATAACATCATCCGGCCAGGGTTGCGCGTAATGGCCACGCAGATCAAAGCGGTCGTCAATGCGTGACACCATTTCCTGACTTTGAATGAATTCATACAAGATATCGGCGTCCGAAGTGCTGGACCCGCCAAACAGATCGCCCAAACCATTGCCCAATAAATCCGCGCTGGAACTGCCGCCCTCCTGACGCACAGTGAACCCCACAGTCGAAGCATATTGGTCGGTGCTGACGGTCCACAAATACCACGCCGACACCAGCAAAGGGGCCACGATCAGCGCAAGGGCGGACAGCACCAGCCCCCAATGCCTGCGCCGCATACCGGCGTTGGTGGCCATGGGGGCGATTTCGACCACTTTGGGGGGCGGGTTCTGCTTGCCCTTGCCTTTGCCTTTTGCACCGGGCCCTTTTGCACCAGGGCCCGCTTTGGGGCCTTTGCCCTTTTGGCCGGGCCCGTTCTGAGGCCGGTTTTGGGGCCGATTTTGAGGCCGATTTTGAGGGGGCTCGTTTGATTTGGCTGTATTGGCTGTATCAGGGGCCTCTTCAATGACGGGTTGCACAGATGGTTCTGCGACCTGCGCCCGTGGGGCTTGGGCCACATCGCGGGAGGCCGCCTGAGGGGCCTGAAACTTGCGCATGCCTTTGCGCGGGGCTGTCCCGTCGGCATCATTTTGCGCGGCGCCTATTATGGGCGTGTCAGAGTTTACTTTATCTTCCAACGACTTACACCACCCATAAGCGATTTGATTTCCTGTTCTCATTTCTACATAGTCGGGGCAGAAAATGCCAGCTTCATGGTGCCCCTTGTCCGACAGCAGCTTCACACCACCCCTTGCCCCCCTCAAACCGCCGCGCCGGTCTGCGGGACGGTTGCGCACGATCATCGCACTGATCTTGCGCGAAATGGCATCGGTTTATGGAAAATCGCCGGGGGGCTATATCTGGGCGTTACTGGAACCTATTGGAATGATTGTCCTTTTATCATTCGGATTTTCACTTTTGCTGCGCACACCATCTTTGGGCAACAGCTTTATCCTGTTCTACGCCACGGGGTATCTGGTCTATAATATCTTCCCCAAACAGTCACAGGTCGTGGGCAACGCGCTGACCTTTTCCAAAGCACTTCTGACCTATCCGGCGGTAAGCTGGCTGGATGCGGTGGCAGGGCGGATCATCCTGAATATGCTGACCAGCGTGACCGTCAGCTACATCCTGCTGGCCACAATTCTGGTGCTGGTGGACAGCCGTGTGGTGCTGTCCTTTGGGCCGATTTTTCAAGCCTACATTTTATGCGCCTTGCTGGGGATCGGGGCCGGTTTGGTCAATTGCGCTATCATCGGGTTTTTCCCGGTCTGGCGCACAATATGGTCGGTGGCGACGCGCCCTTTGATGCTGGCCTCGGGCGTGATTGTGATCCACGAGGACCTGCCCCCCTTCGCCCAAAGCCTGCTTGTCTATAATCCGCTGATGCACGTGACCGGATTGATGCGCGAAGGCTTCTATCCGATGTATGCGCCCCAATATATTTCGCACATCTATGTGCTGGTGATCGGGTTAAGTCTGATCGCCTTGGGGCTGATGCTGTTGCGGCGGTTCAATCAGGAAATCCTGAACCGCTAAAGCGCGGTTTCAGAACTGGAAGCCCGACAATAACGCCGATGCCAACCCCGCGCTGCTGGTGCTGGCGCCCACGGTGCTATTTTGTTGCAGCAAATAGGTTTGGCGCAGTTGGTCCAGCACATCGGGTTGCGCATAATCCGCCACATCGCTGGTGTCGAAAAACTGCACCGAGCGGGCTTTGAACTCCGTCAACTGCGCGTCGATGTCGATATTCCCGAAGCTTGCGGGCAAACGAAACGCACTTTCAAAAACAGACCGCAGCGCAGGCGATGCCATCACCGCAAACCAGCGCGAATTCTCTGAGGTGCTGGCCTCGATCACCGTATCCAGTTCGCGTTCCAGCGCCAAAGCCACCCGCAGTGAATTGTCTGAATTGCCCACTTCGATTTCAAACTGGCGTTCAGAATAATTGGCGGTGATTTTGTCGGCAAACCCTGCCGGATAGGTCCGTTCTTCGGCGACGGGTTGAAAATCAAACGCATTCACAAAGGGGATGTAGCGTTCGTCCTGCAACAGCCCCACCAAGGATTGTGGGTCGGTTTTGTCCGCCTCCAAAAGCCGCTGCGCATAGCGGGTCTGGGCAGAACTGGTTGGCAGGTCAAAGAAGTTGCTGGTGGCGATGAACAACCTGAAATCGGTGAACAAATCGCCAGGTTCCTGCAAGGGGGTGTCGCGGTCCAAAACGGCCTCTACGAACTTTTCGGCTGTGCTGGGCGGCAATGTGTCCGGCGCCACAGCAGGCGTGCGGTAAAATTCAAAGGCTTCGGCCATCGCCACATAGCGCGGGTCGTTTTGTGCGTTCGCCACAGACGCCGCATCGCTTAGGTCAGACGTCAACACATCCACCATGAAATCGGGCCGGTAGACTTCATTGTCCAGATTGAACATCTTCAGCGCCGCTTCAAACAACACCTCGTTTTCCACAAGGTCCTCGGCGGTTTGCAAACCGTCAAACTGCCCCTCGAACAGTTGCGCAAAGGCGGTGATGCTTTCGTTGGCTTTGACCTTTTCGCCAAACCCGAACACTTCGGAAAACTCCGCATAGCGCGTGTCGCTCAGTTGGTTGGCAAAAGACCCCGGGTCGGCCAGATCACTTTCCAGAACCTGCTTTAGAAAGAACACATCGCCTGCGTTGCTTTTCAAACCGAAGCTGTCCAATGCGGCGCGCAACAGCGGCCCATCCGTCAGCAAATCATCCGACGTTTTCAGCCGCGCCAGCTGGCCGGAAATATCGGGGCTGGTGTCTTCGATGTCCAGTTGCGGACCATCGTCGCCCTGAAAATTGAACGCCTCTGCCAGCGCGAAATAGCGTTTGTCTGCCAGACGGTTGGCCAGCGACGTGCTGTCGTCCAGATCGGACTCCAACACCCGTTCGATGAACGCCCGGTTGTCGATGTCATCGTCCAGCCCGAACGCCCCCAAAGCGACCCGCAGCATGGCGCGATTGTCCATCAATTCCTCGGTGGTTTTGATGCCTTCAATCTTCTCTTTGAACTGTGCAATATCCCGCGCCACCTGCGGCGACTGGTTGTACAGGTCCTGTTGCGTGTCACGGGTGCGGTTCAGGAAATTATACCCCGTCACACCACCGCCCAGAAGAATAGGAGAAAAAGTCATATCGTTCGCTCACACACCATTGCGCATAAGACCCTAGCACCCAAAATTTAACGATCAGTTTGGATATTAGCGACAGTTTTAGCGGTCGGGATGCGCCAGCTTTTGCACGTCATCAAACGTCATGTCCGTGCGCTGCGCAAACCCGTCTTTGATCGCCCGTTTTAATAAGGCGCGATACGCCGCCCCCTGCCCTGCGTAGCGTTTTGCCTGCATCCACCACCGCAACGCAAAGGCGGCCGCCACAGGGTAAAACAACAGCCCCGCCGCGCTGCGGTACACCATCAGCTGGTTGCGCCGCATATAGTAGACTTTCCACAGCGGCTGAATGGTGCCGTCATCTTCGCCAAAGGTTTCGCAATCATGCTGAAAATGCAGACCCGGATCGAAGGCCACCCTGCCCCCGGCGCGGCGCAGCGCGAGGCTATACAGCACGTCGTCACCGTATAAAAACAAGCGCCCTTGCGGCAGCCCCGCCTTTTCAATGGCCCTGCGCGACCAGAACAGCCCCACAAATGACCCGCCATCGATGTCGATGGGCGCAGGCGCCGCATAGGCACTGTCGTCGATGTGAAATCCGCCCCTGCCCCCTGCGATGCCCTTCAGGAACCCCCCAAAGCTCCAGAACGGGTTGCGCCACGGGCGGTTCATTTCGCAGATCCCACCGGATGGATAGCGCACGGCTGTCACCCAAGCCTCACGGGTGGCGCGGTTGGTGTTTTGGAACGTCTCGAGCGTGCCAGCCGCGGGTCGCCCGTCATCATCCATCATCACGACCCAATCTGCGTCCGTATGATCGCGCACATAGGCCAGCCCCACCTCAAAGCCGCCTGCCCCACCAAGATTGGCGCCTTGGGTCAGAACCGTTACGCGAATGTCCTTATGGGCCGCCAGCCAGTCTGCCGTACCGTCGCCGGATTGATTATCGACGACAATGACCTCGCCCAGCACATCCGCGTCACTGACAAGCAACGCCGCCAGCGTCTTTTGCAGCTGATCCAAACGGTCACGGGTGACAACAAGAGCAACAAGGCGGTGGGTCATTGGGGGCCTTTCAGGGGGCAAAAGTTTCGCACGCGAAACATTTTGTCACCCTTAGGTTACATTTTCACAAAGCCATTGCAGCAGCTTTTCGTGCAAATCTGGCGTCACCGCAGGACCCTGCAACACGATTTGACCCGATTTTGGGGTGCGTATCGTCAAGCCCGGAGCAATGTCTTTCGACTGCGACTTAGACTCTGATACTGGCTTTTTAGGCTCTGATTTTGCCAAACACTGCGCAATCATATCCCATTCGGCCTGCGCATCTTTTGTATCCGCCTGCAAGGCCACAACCAATCGCGCAGCAAGCCCCGCATCAGCATCCAAAGCCCGCGCCAGAACAAGGCCGTTCTTTTCTGTTAGCCCCTGCGGATGCCGCAACGCCCCGTCCAAAGCTTTCACAACCGGAATAAAGCTGCCGATCTTGGACCGGCGCGGGGCGGGGGATGCACGAAACAGCGCTTTTAGAGCCTGTTTTTCGCTGCCGAACACGCCTTGGGCCGCAGCCTGCACCACAATGCGGGCGCGTTCGTAGATGCTGAGGTTCGCGCGGATCTCGTTTTCTTCAACCATCGACACATAGGCGTCAGCCCCATCTGCAGGGGCGCGTAAAAAGGCCAAAACAGTCTCTGACCCAAGCCGTTTAAGCGCTTCCAGACGCCGCGCCCCTGAAATCAGGCCATAGCGTCCGCCGTCTAGTTGAACCACTTCGATGGGGCTTTGTTGGCCACGGGACTGCAAGCTGTCCATCAGGCTTTGCATGTCATCTGCATCGATATGGGCGCGGTCGCGGACAAGATGACCTGCGTCGATTTGATCCAGCGCAATCTCCAGCACCATACGGCCCGTTGCGCGGGCCTGCGCCATTTCATCGGAAAGTTCCGCCAGGGCCGCCGTCGCCGCCGCATCACCCGCCACCGCAGAAATGGGCGCCGATTGTGATCGCAGACCTTCCCAGCCGTCTTTGTATTTCGGGAACATCGATTTCGTCTCTAACCCGCCGTCTTGGGTCGGAAGGTAATCCGGATTTGCAGGGGTCAGTCGCTTGCGCTTGGCCATGTTATCTCTCCTTGTGCACCGGGAACTTTGGAAAAACAGGGTTGATATCCGTTAACCATAACGTGCGCCCCACCGTGACAGCGCCCTTCACTCTGCCGCCTCGATATTTTGCGCCAGCTCATCGCGCCGCCAGGCCCCCAGCAACAGGTGTTTGAACCCTGCATAGGTCGCGTCGAACGTCTCGCGGCCCCGCACATAGGTTTCGCGGTTAAAGTTGCGGTAGTCCGCCTCGTAGATGCCTTGCACCTGTTCACCGGCCTGCCCAATAAGGGCTGTGAAATCTTGTCGGTGCGGCGACAATGTCGGGCCCAGATAGGCCTGCATAAGCCCGGCCAGCTCTGCCTGCTGAGTGCCGTCATACCGCGTGATCACAGCGCGCACCGCGTCCCATTCAAACGCCAGTTCTTCGCGCCCCAAGGCCCGTGCCGCCAGGTTTTCGCTGTCTTCAATCGACCCGAATGTCGTCCCCAGCATATCGAAAAACCGCCCCGTGCTGTCAAATTCAAGGAAAGACGCGCCCATGGGCACCAGCAAAATATCCGCCGCCGCCAACCCGTTGATGGTCAGGTAGCCAAGGGCAGGGGGCGTGTCGATGAAGATCACGTCATAGGCATCCAGCACCCCGTCCGCCTCAAGCGTTTCAGTCAGCGCATCCCACAGTTTCCAACCGCGCCCCTGCATCCGCCAGACGGGGATCTGGAATTCTGCCCAATATAGGTTCAGCTGCGCGCCGATCAAATCGATGTTGGGCCAGTGGGTGGATTGGATGACGTCCTGCGCCTTTACCTCAAGGGCGTCCGTCAGCGTGTCGTCCAAAGGCAAAGGCTGTTCGCCTCGATCCAGCCGACGCTGGTTTTCGTGCCGCAGGTGTCCGGCATAATGGCGGGCCAGCAGGGGAAACACGGTGCCCCATTCGTCCTCGACCTTGCCACCAAACACGGACGTCATGGAGCCTTGGCTGTCCAGATCCAGCACCAAGACCTTGTAGCCGTCCAACGCGGCGCTCATCGCCAGATGGGCAGCTGTTGAGGTTTTGCCAACGCCGCCTTTGAAATTCGCCACCGCGACCATTTTTGCAGGCAGGTCTTTGGGGCGGTAGGGGAGGTAGTCTTTGGCCTTTGATCCCTGGGTGCCAAAGAAGGCGCGCAGGCGCAACACCTCGTCCAGCGTGAACCACTTGGCGCCGCCTTCTGTTTCAGAGCGCCCTTGAGGCAAATCAGGGTTGGCTTTCAGCACGCGGCGGAAATGGCCAACCGCGACAGGGATCAGATAGCGGGTGATTTCCCATGTGGAGAACTGGCGCAGGGTGCGCTGGCCGTTTTCTTCCAAGCCGCGAGACGCAAGATCAGTACGCCCCCGTGCACAGGCTTCTGCCATTGCGGTGAAGCCAGCTGTGCTGGTGGACTGACCCAAACCTTGTACGGCTTTATCGGGATCAATATTGAAATAGGGTGGTGTGTCTGTCATCTGGCCCCGGCACTTTGATGTGTGCTGTTTCGGGCATGATACCTGAAAAGCGCGTACATGGAAGTAAAACGCGCACATTTCGCAAAAACACTTTATTTTCTAA
Source organism: Ascidiaceihabitans donghaensis (assembly GCF_900302465.1). Lineage (NCBI taxonomy): Bacteria > Pseudomonadati > Pseudomonadota > Alphaproteobacteria > Rhodobacterales > Paracoccaceae > Ascidiaceihabitans > Ascidiaceihabitans donghaensis. The sequence continues at coordinate 14,798 of NZ_OMOR01000005.1, forward strand.
GCAAATGAAGCAGGGTTTTGGGCTGATTACGACGGGTATTTTCTTTTTGATAAGTTATATCTTGTTATTTAATCGTTACAGGGATCGGGGTGTCACGCCAACATCTTTGATTCACGGGGCTTTTTGAGATCTTTGACGGATCAAGCGACTCTGAAACCACGCTGAGGCGACTCTGATCCCACGCAGTACTGACTCTGATCCCCCGTTCTGCCCCTAGCCTGATCCTGTGGATAACTTTAGGGTGTCATTAAAACCCCGAAAGCGGGTGATTCCGAAACATCGGACGAGAAGAGCAGACATGGCAACAGGGCAGGGGGCGTTCCCCGACCGTCACGGGACGGCAGATTTTTTCATTTGTGACATCTTTGATGCCGCGCCCAAGGATGATCTTGGGTCGATGGAGCATCCGATTTTTTCGCTTTCGACCCGGCCCGATCGCCGTGTTTTGTCTTACGCGCACAACGGCACGACGATTGATGTGACGCCGTCGGTCAAAGGCCGCGCCACGATCCACGACAAGGATATTTTGATCTATTGCATCAGCCAGCTGATGGCCGCCGTCAACGCAGGCCGCGCCATTTCGCGCACCCTGAATCTGACGGCGCATGATCTGTTGGTGGCAACCCACCGCGACACGTCAGGCGACAGCTATGTGCGCCTGCGCGAGGCGTTTGAACGGCTTGCCGGCACCCGCATCACCACCAACATGACGGCGGGGGGCTTTGAGACGACACGCGGGTTCGGGCTGATTGAAAGTTGGGAAATCGTGCGCAAATCCCGTGCGGGCCGCATGGTGTCTGTGACGGTAACCCTGTCGGAATGGCTGTTTCAGGCGGTGCAATCCAAAGCGGTTTTGACCCTAAGTAGAGACTATTTTCGCCTGCGCAAACCGTTGGAACGGCGGATTTACGAATTGGCACGCAAGCATTGCGGGCGTCAGCCGGAATGGAAAGTCAGCGTGGCGACCTTGCACAAGAAATCCGGCTCTGCCTCGCCCTTGCGCGTGTTTCGCGCGGCCCTGCGCCGGATGATCAAAGACGCCCAATTGCCCGGCTACGAGATGTCCGAGATGCCCGGCGACATCATGCGGTTCGCGCGGCCCACCGTGGTCGAAGATACAGCACCGCGCTTTGACGGGGATGTTTTGGATGCCGCCAAACGTCTTGCGCCCGGGTTCGATGTCTATGCGCTGGAAGCCGAGTGGCGCGGGTTCTGGGTGGCCTCTGGCAGTCCACGTCTGGGATCGCCAGAGAAGGCGTTTCTGGGCTGGGTGAAAGGCAGGGTGGTGCGGGGTTAAGAGACGTCGCGGTCTTTCTTGGCGTCCACATAGGAGCGCAGCACCGCATGCATCCGTGTCAGGTGACCACTGCCCTGTGCTTTGAAAAAATCAATGATGTCCGGGTCCACGCGCAGGTTGATCTGCTTTTTGACCTTGGGGGCTTGTGGTTCCGCGTCGTCCCAAAACCCGTCGGGCAGGTCGATTTCTGTGGTGTCCTTGGCAGGCGCTTTGACCTCGCCACGGCTGTGCATGGCGCGGATGTCTTCAAGGGAAGCTGTTTTTATATGTGTCATAGTGGCGTCTTCCACCTTTCCAGGCCGAGATGATCCGTGTGTTTTCGCCGCGTTGGGTGTGGATAACGATATAGGGGGTATCGTCGACCAATCCCAGGGAGATGTGGCGCACCTCGCCATAGTCTTTGCGGTTGTCTATTTTGGTGAGGGTTTGCCCCTCGAAAATTAAAGCGGCGTAGAGGAGGTCAATGCCGCGGGTTTTGAGCGTTTCTTGGCGCTTTTCTTCGTTCCATTCGAAGCTCATAGTTTCTTCCTAAAAATTGGGTGTGATTTTTATTCATAGTTTCTCCCAACTCTCCTGACCGAAATAGTGGCTGATCTTGCGCCAGCATTGCGAGTTGTATATTCTTTTTGTATATACGTGTCAACTTTCCTGGCATCAGCCCGGACTCAAGCCGCAGGCGCCGGGCAATCCATTGCCCGGCAGGCGATTGTCGAAACGACAATCTGCCGAGAGGGACAGGCCCGCCCCACGGGTTGGCGATGGCCCTCAGCGCCCTAAAGCGGTGCCGCCGAGAACGTCGGTGCTGTCCCGCTTTCCAAGAACCCACGCGCCAGATCCAGCGCCTCGCGGATGCACACATCCATGTCGATGTAGCGATAGGTGGCCAAGCGTCCGACGAAGGTCACACCGGGGGTGGCTTCGGCCATCGTGACATATTCTGTCAGCAATGCTTTTTCGTCGACCAAGCGGATCGGGTAGTAGGGGATGTCGTCCACGCCGCACAGCCGCGAAAACTCGCGGTAGCAGACGGTGCCTTCGTGATCCTCCCACGGGGCGAAATGTTTGTGTTCGGTGATGCGTGTGAACGGCACATCCGCATCGCCGTAGTTCATCACGGGAATGTCTTGATAGTTGCCTGTGTCGGTGAACTTTTCAAAATCCAATGTGCGGTAACCAAGACGCCCCAGCTTGTGGTCGAAATACCCGTCCAGAGGACCGGAATAGAACACGTGGTCGCCTTTGTGCGTGGCCGCATCATAGGGGGTGTTCAGCGACACGGTGATGTTTGGGTGATCCAGCATGGCGGCAACCATTGGGGTGTAGCCGTGGCGCGGCAGGCCCTGATGGGGATGGTTGAAATAGCTGTCGTCATCGGTGAACCGCAGCGGCAAACGCTTTAGGATCGACGCAGGCAGGTCGCGCGGATCACAGCCCCATTGCTTGATGGTGTAGCCTTTGAAAAACGCCTCGTACAGCTCGACCCCGATGAAGGCGAGCGCCTGTTCCTCGAAGTTCTGCGGGTCGGTGATCGTGCTGTCGGCCTTGGCGGTGACAAAGGCTTCGGCCTCGGCCTCTGACATGTGGGTGCCAAAGAACTGGTTGATGGTCGACAGGTGGATGGGCATCGCAAACACCTCGTCCGCGCCGCCGCGTTTGATCTTGGTCAGCACGCGGTGGCGGTAAGGCACGAATTCGGCGTAGGCGTTCACATAATCCCAAACCTCTGTGTCGCCTGTGTGGAAGATGTGCGGCCCGTAAAGATGCACCATCACCCCGGTTTCGGGGTCGCGTTCCGTGTGGCAATTGCCTGCGATATGGCTGCGCGCCTCGACGATTTGGGACGTATGCCCTGCCTCTGCCAATTCGCGGGCAATGACCGCGCCGGACAGGCCGGCACCAACGATAATGACATGAGACATGGGGGATGCGTCCTTGCTGGGCTTATTTGGCGTAGTAGCCGTGGGTTTCGCGGATGCCCTCGACGAAGGGTTTGGCGCGATCGCCCAGCAGAACCTTGACGTCGGCCTTGTCGGCGATGACGTCGCGCGGCTCGGTTGCCAGCAGTTCTTTGGCGGGGATTTTCTCGTAGTTCAGGGGCTTGCCTGTGGCCTCTTCAATGGCGGCAACCACATCCATCAAGGTGGTGCTGACGCCAGAGCCCAGCATGTTGACGGGTTCAGAATGTTCGCCTGCGCGCAGTTTGGCGGCCAGCGTTGCAATGCCAAGGCCCACGTCACCTGCATAGATAAAGTCGCGGCTTTGCTGACCGTCGCCATTGATAAACACGCTATCGCCGGAAATGGCCGCGCGAGTGAAGGCGTGGATCGCGGATTTTTTGTTGTCGGAGTATTTGCCAAAGACGTTTGTCAGGCGGATGACGCGGAATTCGGCGCCGCGCAGCTCAACCAGTTTTTCCAAAATCATTTCTTCGGCGGCTTTGGTGGCACCATAGAAGTTCTTGGGGCAGTAGGGGGAATTCACGGACACTTCGAACGTGCCGTCAAACAGCGCACCTGCCGTGGAGATCAGGATAAACTTGTCGCCGGGCTTGACCGCCTGCATCACGAATTTGGCAGGGTCCGCGATATTGGCGTCGATGAAGTCCAGCGGGCGGTCCTTGGATTCCGCGACGCGGGTTTCGCCAGCGAGAAAGACAAAAATACGCCCCCCTTCGCTTTCTTGCGCGTCCAGAAAATCAATCGCGCCCTGATCCTCGTAGCCGCCCACATAAGACGGGTAATCCAAACCCTCATGACCCGGGGCAGGGTTGGACAGGTTGTCGACGATGACAGGGGACAGCCCTTCAAAGGCCGGGTCCGTGGCCACGTTTTCCAGAATGTTGCGGCCCACAAAGCCGTAGCCGCCGATCAGGGCAAGGGTGGATGAATTCTTCATGAGGGCACACTTTCTGTAGATTTCGCTCATTTTGTGTTGCTTTCGGTTCCTATGCGTCGGCGGTGAATAGTTCAAACATTCTTTGCGGTGGCATCGGGTTGGCGCAGGCCGTAAACACCGGACCAAATAACAAAAAGCAGGTAATGCGTGCCATGACGTATGAGTTCGATCTTTCCGTTGTTGTGACGGCCCATTCAGAAACCTTTGTGTGTGGGCCAACCATGCGTGCGGCCGATGCGTCGATTGACGCGGCGCGGGCGGCGGGGTTTTCGGTGCAGGCGATCATTGCGCTGGACAATGCCACACCGCAGACGGCGGCCTATTTCAACCAGGCGGCATTTGATCATTGGGACCGTGTTGTGCTGACCCAAGGCGATCTTGGACGGGCACGCAATGAAATGGTCACGCAACACACAAAAGGCAGTGCGATTGCCTTTCTGGATGCCGATGATCTCTTTTCGGAAAACTGGCTGGCGGAAGGCATGAAGCGTTTGCGCGCCGCACAGGCCCGTGGCGAACGGGTGATTGTGCATCCCGAACTGAACTGGCTGTTTGATGCGGCGGCCAGCGTTTATTGGAACCCCGAACAGGATGATCCGCTTTGGACGCCCTATTACCTTTATACGATGAACTACTACGACAGCCTGTGTCTGGTGCCCCATGAAGCCCACCTTGAGGTCCCTTATGTCCATCGCGATATCCCCAACGGGTTGTCGTTTCAGGACTGGCAGTTTTCTATTGAGACCCTACACGCAGGCTGGCGACATGCCGTGGCCCGCGACACGATCATCTTCAAGCGCCGCCGCGACAATTCGCTGGTCACCGAAAGCCAGGGCCGCCGCGCCATCGTGCGCAGCCTTGAGGCGATGCGCATCGACAAAGTGGCAAGCTTGGGGGCCGCCACGCAAGCGTCCCCCGCGCTTGAGGTCACGACCCCGCGCACGGTGCCTGGCCCCATGCCCGTTGCGCAAATGACGGTGGATCCAAAAACCGTTGTGACCCTGTCACCGGAAGACGCCCAAAAGGTTGCAGACGGTGAAATGAAGGCCCCGTTGCCCCCTGTGTTGCGTGGCCGCCGTCCGGCGTTGCCAAACCCTTTGCCCCACTACGGGGCCACTTTTGCACAGCGCGTGGCGCAGGCGTTTGGCCGTGCGGAACACCGGACGGGCGCACCAGTGTATCCCACCGTTCAGGCGCAATTCGATGTGGCGTATTATCTGGCGCGCTACCGTGATCTGGCCCGCGCGCCCAAGTTAGACCCTGTCGGCCACTGGCTGCGTGCAGGCAGCCACGAGGGGCGGATGCCCAACCATTGGTTCGATCCCAAGCGCTATCTGGCGCGCTATGAAGATGTGCGCAAATCCAAGGTGAACCCGTTTTACCACTTTCTGACCCAAGGCCGTGACGAGGGACGCATCGCGGCCCCTTTCCCGCAATTTGACGCAATGGCTGCGTTGATCGGGCTGGATCCGGACGAAGCGCAACAGCTTTGGATTGCCCGTTACACCGATTTGCGCACGCGGCTGGAAAGCGGAGATTTGGGGGCTCAAGTCACGGCAGCTGCGCGGTTTGATCCGCTGGTGGAAGCCACTTGGGCCGAAGCCCTGCAAATCAAGGTTGTGCCGTTCCACACCGCCCCCGTGGTCAACCGTACAGTTGCGATGCACCGCGCCCATGCGCAGGCGGATCACCGCCCCGCCAAGGCCGTGATCATGGTCAACCGTCCCCGTTGGGGCGGCGCGCGACGCATGGAAGGGCATCTGGCAGATGCTTTGGTGGCCCGCTACGGCGCCGATCAGGTGGTGGTGGTGTCCACCGATGCCTCAGGCGACATGCCGGCCCATAAGTTCCCCGACGGCGTGCGCCATGTGGATTTGCAATCTTGCATCGAAGGCAAGCTGAAGGGCGATTTGACCGAACGGCTTCTGGTGGAATTTCTGCGCAGTCTGGCGCCCGAAGTGGCCTTCAACGTCAACAGCCGCTTGATGTGGGATGCGCTGAATATCTACGGCAACGCACTGGCCGCCAGCATGCGGCTTTATGGATGTTTGTTCTGCAACGAACGCACGCCGATGGGCTATCTGACGGGGTATCCGCTGCGCCGGTTCTACCGCACCTTTGACGTGCTGTCGGGGGTCTTTACCGACAGCGCGTTTCTGGCCGACGAATTGCGCACGGCCCATGTGCTGCCCCCCGAAGCAGGTGCACGGGTGCAAGTGTTGCGTGGCCCTGTGGATCACAGCGTGCAGGTTGTGGATGCGCCTGCGCCTGTTTCGCCCGCGCCTGTTTCGGATAGCACATCAGACGCCGCCCCCCGCCGCCCCCGCATCTTCTGGGCGGGACGGATGGATGCGCAAAAGCGTATTGATCTGGTCTTTGACATCGCGCGCAGCATGCCCGAAGCCGATTTCCATCTGTGGGGCGAAACCGTGATGGGGGGCCAATCCCTGCCTGCAGCGTTGCCCAACATGACGTTGAACGCCCCCTATGCGCGCTTTGCAGATCTGCCTTTGGATGAGGCCGATATGTGGCTCTATACCGCGGCTTGGGACGGTATTCCGCAAATGTTGCTTGAGGTGGGAATGACAGGTTTGCCCGTTGTGTCGTCCACAGCAGGTGGCACACCTGAAGTGATCCGCGACGGGTTGGGCAGGTTGCTGCCCAAAGCTGCGGGTGCTCTGGATTATGTGGCGGCGATCCGCGCCGTTCTGGCGGACCCGGCAGAGGCGCGAACGCAAGGGCAGGCCTTGCGGCGCAGTCTGATAGAGACCCACACCAAAGAGGCATATGCGCAGGCTTTGGGGCAGGTGTTGGATATAGCGCCCGCGCGTTAGTCTTCGGTGCGCAGCGCCTCTAGTTTGGTGCGGCTGTCGATGATGGCGATCTCGGCCTGAATGATCCGCAGCCGCGCTTCGGCGTCACGGGCGCGCAATTCGTTGCGTTCCATTTTGGCTTTTAGATTTGCCAGTTCCTGGTCGTCTTTGGACATCGTCGTATCATCCTTTGAAATCATTATAAGTGGTGTGTTTTATGCCGCGTATTACAGCGGCTTGCGGATCACAAGACGCATCGCATGGGCGGATTGGTCAACATCCGACATGGCCGCGAAGCGGGGCAGGTAGCGCTTGTGGGTCTCTTCCGGGATCGGTTTTTGTTTGGGTTTGTTTTCCAAAATCTCGAACCCCGCCGCTTTGAACGCCGCCACTTGTTCAGAGGCGCGCAGCCGGTTGAGATTGGGGGCACAGTCTTCTTCGGTCAAAAAGCTGAATTCGTTATAATCGCCATCGTGGCGGTAGGCGCGGTGGTCCGCCAGATCGATGTAGTGAAAGCCCAAGCCGCCCGGCTCCATCAGGTCATAGATGTGTTTGGTGACACCGGGGATGTCCATCACATGCTCGAACACCGCATAGGAAATCAGAAACGACACCGACCCCGGTTCAATGCCCGCTTCCACGATGTCGCAGCATTTGAATTCGACGTTATGGGCCACCCGCGCCAGCCCTGCATCCAGATCACCGCGTTTCAAAGCGCCCAGATCAAAGTTCTTGATCCGCGCCAGATAGCTGTCCAGATCGGTACCATCCATCATGTAGGTTTCGGGAAAAATATACATATCCGTCAGAATATCCGCCATCGACAGCGCGGCATAAGCTGCATCCGACACAGGCATAAAATCGCTGCCAAAAGCCTTTTCAAACCCGTTGACGTAAAAATAGGTCGCCAGCCCCAAAGGTTCATGCGCCCCACAGCCCAGATCCACAAAGGTGCGCCGTGACCGCAGGCCGTGGCGTTTGACAACACGTGCCAGATTGGTGGCTTTGCGTTCCAGCTTTTGCGGCCCGTATTTGCCAAGGCCCGCCCCTTGCAACATGCGCCCTGCAAAGGTCAGGTGCTTCAGCTTTTCTTTGCGGTTGATTTTGTTGGTGCCCAAAAGGCGGGGCAGTTCCGTGATCAGATGGGTCAGGGCGGGTTCATTTTTGCCGGACGCCAAAAGGGCATCAAGGTCTGCGCGAAACCCGGCTTCGGTGATGGGTGCCGCCGGGCTGGACTGGCTTTTATCGGTCACGGGTCTTTATCCTTTTTCCAGCGTCAGAAACGCCTTGCCGCCGGGGCCTGTTTGACACATCAGGCGGCTGTTCTTGATCAGTGTCTGGGTTTCCCAGATCATCAACTCTAACGGGCTTTGCGTGCTTAGGAAATCATCCAGAACAGGAATGCGGAAACCGTGGTGTTCCAACCCCGGAGTGCGTTTTCCCAAAAGCGGCATATGGACGTTTGCGGGGGTCATGAAGATGGGCAAATCATCCAGCAAAACGGCAATATGCAAGGTGGTGTCGCGTGTGTCGCGGTCCCAGGCCCAGCCTGTGATGTCGTTGACACTGCGCCATTTCCGGTCCGGCGGCACCGTCAGAGCACCCCGAGGAGACCCTGTGATGGCGGGGGCCAGAAGGTGTTCGGCCAGCAACGTCTGACTGCGTTCCACCGCTTCGGCGCGTTGAAAGGCACGTTTGTTGGTGTTGTGACTGATCCCCATCAGCGCATCCAGATCAGGGGCTATGTTTTGCAAAGGCGCCAGATTGTCTTTGGCTTCCTGAATGATCGCCTCAAGGGGGTCTTTGGGTTTGTACTTTTTGGTGATTTTGCGCGGCGCTTTTGCGGGTGCTTTTGCCGGCGTTTTCGACTGGTCTTTCTGGGATGCCGTTCCAAGCGCTTCGGCCAAGGCTGCGGTATCAGAGGCCATATCGTCTTTGGCCGTTTTTGTATCTATGCCCACGCCCCTGTCTGCAGCAGCGCCCTGATCGGGATTTGCGTCAGCCGGATGCACGTACCGGGCGATGATTTCAGGCAAGGCGTCATGGGCTAAAATCGCAGATCGCGCAACCAGCGCATAGACCCCTTCGCTTAACTTGGTGATGCGCAGGAACTGGTTGCGCGGTGTGTCCGATCCGTCCTCCAGCACCCAATGGATGGGGTAAGACGCCCCCACATCCCAGCTGGGAGGGATGTCAAAATACGACAGGGTGATGTCTTCGCCCATCGTGCCCTGACCTTTGCGCGTCACCTTGTGGGTTTGCACCAATGCGGTCTGTTCGGCGTCACCACGGACCTTGAACACACGCTCCCCGTCGCCGCGCGCATAGAGCCACAAGCGGTTGATGGTTTCATCCAACGCAATCACCATGGCGCGTTTGCGGGCAGTGCCGACATAGGTGCGATCCCATTCCACAGGCATCATCCAGACGCTTTCGCCGTCCACACGGCCCCCGTCGCGCAGCATGTTGGGCGTCAGCGCCCCGGCGCTGCCCTGATTCAACGTGGCCAGCGTGATCTTGCGTTGCGCCAGGCTGCTCGCATCGATCAGCGGCTTGGCTTTCAGATAGGAATAGACCGTGTCATCGGCATAGGCTTTGGCCTTGGTCGCGGCCCCAAGCCAGCGCAGCAGCATTTCGGGGAACACCAGCAGATCACTGCCACCGCGTTCGACCATCCGTGTCACATATTCATGCAAAATGCCCGCCCGCACGTCATAAGGTTCAAACGCCCCAAGCCGGTCATAGGTTGCGGCGCGCAGCGCGAAAATCTCGGGGCCATAAGCCCGTGTGTTCATGTATTGCGACGCCACATCGCCACCGATGGGCATCCCTGTCACCCCTTTGCCTGCATCAAAGAAGCTGGTGAACAGGATGTCGGGTTGATGGGTCAGCGCGGTTTTGGCGGCGGCGAAATAGCCGGGCAGGGGGCAAATATCCGCACCATGCCCGATGACCACCGCATCACAGCTTTGCGCCTCCATCAGCATGTTCAGCGCGTCACCTGCCGCTTGGCCGATGGCATCCACCACCGTCACTTTGACCTCGGCATGGGCCAGTTGTTCGGCGGCTTCTGTCACCTCTTCACGCAGGGCCGCGTCGGTAAAGCCCAGCACCACCTGATCCGGCGCATCCGCCAACAGCGTGTTGACCAGCGGTGAAATCGCATCGCCGCGCCGCATCAATGTGGCAAAGCTGATGCTGCGCACAGGGGCAGGGGCGGGATCAACAGGCGCTGTGATTTCCGTGATTGCCGTGCGCCGCCCCTTTGCTTTGACCATATCCCCCACATGGGCGTGGAACCCGTACCAGACACGCAGATTTTCATCGTTGGAGAAACTGGAATGGGCAATGGGCTGCCCTTCGGTCAAAGCCCGTTCCAGCTGGTTGGCAAGGTCTTGCGCCCGCGGAGCCACAAGGGAGCGTTCGTGGTCTTTTGGGTCAATCAGTTCTGGCGTGCCGCCCACCGCCGTGGCGATAAAGGGGATGTTGTTTTCCAGTGTCTCATACACCGCCATGGTCGAGTTTTCGATCAGGGACGGCATCACCGCAATCATGTCGCGGCTGCACATATGGCTGAGCGCTGCGGGCTGGTTTTTGTCGTCGATGATCCCGACTTCAAAATCCCAGTTCTTGGATTTTTCCTCGATGTAATCCTGGGGCCGCATCCCCCCTTGGGTGGCCAGGGGCGCGCCCCATTTGCCCATGAATGTCATGCGTGACGGGGCGATGCCGCGTTCTTTCAGGATATCCAGCGCGTTGCACATCATCTCGACGCCCTTGCGGGCCTCAAGGCGGCCAAAGAAAATCAGTTCCTGGGTTTTGACCACATCGCCGGGGGCGCGTGGGGGGCGGTCGTCCGTGACGATAACCTTGGAGAAATCCACGATGTTGGGCTGCACAAAGACGTTTGCGTCGGGCACCTTGTAGCCGATTTCCTCCATAAACGTGATCAGGTGGGCGCTGCCCCCGATGACCGCATCGGCCAATTCCACGCATTTTTGTTCCGCATAGGCCGCCAGCACCAGTTCGCGCTGCTCAATAGGCTGCATCTGATAGTGCCGGTTCCAGATGTGGGGCGACGAGGTTTTGACAAGGAAAAGCGTTTCGCGAAACGCCAGCCCCATGCGCTTGGCCATCAGCGCATAGATCATGCCACCGCGCCATTCCGATGTGTGCACCACATCAAACGGCGGATTGTCGCGCAACCACGCATAGGCCGCGCCAAAACGGGCCTGCCATTCAATGGACGACCCCCACAAATCGGCTTTGGGCGCTTCAAGATAATGCAAGGTCACGCCAAAGGCTGCGAAGTGTTCGACCCAATGTTCGGGCGTCTCATCCTGAACAACACGGCCTTTCAGGAACAACACATGGACTTCATGGCCGTGGGCGGCGAGGCCTTTGGACAAATGGTAATAGGTGGATGCGATGCCGCCGTTGCGCACAGGCCCGATGATTTCTTCGGTGACAATACAAACGCGCAGCTTTTCGTGTCCTGTGCTCATGCCGATCTGGTCGATGGCTGGAAACTCTTTAACCTTGAATGTGTCGATCTGCATAGAAGTGAAAAGACTCCGTAGGGGCGTAAAATATTCGTTCCGGCGACTTAAAAGCACTTTATCTGAAGGTGCAATGCTGGGCATGGATGTGGCGCGCAACAGTTGGGGCGTAGACCCCGCGTCCTACAGCGGTATAAAGACCCTATGCAGCAGCAAAACAGGCAGGCCCATCCATGATCACACCGGTTCTTCTTTGCGGCGGATCAGGCACGCGCCTCTGGCCTTTGTCGCGCAAAAGTTACCCCAAGCAGTTTGTACCGCTTGTGGGGGACGAAACCTTGTTTCAGGCCTCGGCAAAGCGCTTGTCGGGGCCGGATTACGCCCCGCCTTTGGTGCTGACGGCCTCTGATTTCCGCTTTATCGTCACCGAGCAATTGCAAGACGCGGGCCTTGATCCGGGCGCGGTGCTGATTGAACCCGAAGGGCGCAACACAGCGCCTGCGATTTTGGCCGCCGCCTTGCATTTGGCGACCACGGATCCCGCCGCCCTGATGTTGATTGCCCCTTCGGATCATGTTGTGCCCGATGCGGCCGCGTTCCGTGCCGCTGTGGCCGCGGGTGTGCCTGCGGCGCAGGCTGGGCAAATTGTGACCTTCGGCATCACGCCCACCCACGCCGAGACCGCCTATGGCTATCTTGAGCTGAGTGCGCCGCCCAAAGACGGCCATGCCACGCCCCTGACCCGTTTTGTGGAAAAGCCCGATGCGGCCACCGCGAACGTCATGGTGAAGGCTGACAATTTTCTATGGAATGCGGGGCTGTTTTTATGTTCCGCCCAAACCATGCTGAAAGCGGCGCGCACCCATTGCCCCGATCTGATGGAGCCGGTGGGCGCCGCCGTCACCCAAGCCAAAACCGACCTTGGGTTTTTGCGTCTGGATCCCGCAGCATGGGGTCGGGCACGTGACGTGTCCATTGACTATGCGGTGATGGAGCAGGCCAAGAACCTGTCGGTGGTGCCTTTTGGCGCGGGCTGGTCCGATTTGGGCGGCTGGGACGCCGTCTGGCGCGAAGCCGGCCCCGATGCGCGCGGCGTGGCCACCACGGGACCTGCCACTGCGATTGATTGTGACGATACGTTGCTGCGCTCCGAGGCAGACGGCCTTGAAGTCGTGGGCATCGGTCTGAAGAATATCATGGCCGTGGCGATGCCAGACGCCGTGCTGGTCGCCGACATGTCCCGCGCCCAAGACGTGAAGCTGGCCGTGGCCGCGCTGAAGGACAAGAACGCCAAACAAGCCACAGCCTTTCCCAAAGACCATCGCCCGTGGGGCTGGTTCGAGACGCTTGTGCTGGCGGATCGCTTTCAGGTCAAACGCATCGTGGTGCATCCCGGGGCGGCGCTGTCCTTGCAAAGCCATCACCACCGGTCTGAACACTGGATCGTGGTCGAGGGCACCGCGCGTGTTACGGTGGACGAGGATGTGAAACTGCTGGGCGAAAACCAGTCCGTCTACATCCCCCTTGGGGCCGTGCACCGCATGGAAAACCCCGGCAAAGTGCCGATGGTGCTGATCGAGGTGCAGACGGGATCATATTTGGGCGAAGACGACATCATCCGCTACGAGGACATCTACGCCCGTGAGTAAAAGATCGTGAGTGAAAAGCTAACCGTTGAAACCACCCCGCTGGAGGGCGTGCTGATCCTGACTCCCGCGCGCTTTGGCGATGCGCGTGGGTTTTTCTCGGAAAGCTGGAACCGCGCCACCATGCTGGACGCAGGCATTGATCTGGAGTTTGTGCAGGACAACCATTCGCTGTCTGCCCGCAAAGGCACCCTGCGCGGGTTGCACTTTCAAACGCCCCCCATGGCGCAAGACAAACTGGTGCGCTGCGGACGTGGGGCCTTGTTTGATGTGGCCGTGGATATTCGCAGCAGTTCTGCGACGTTCGGGCAATGGTTCGGTGTGGAACTTTCCGCTGAAAACGGTCGCCAACTGCTGGTGCCCGCAGGCTTTGCCCACGGCTTTGTCACCCTGCAGGATGACACCGAAATCTGCTACAAATGCACAGCGCCTTATGCCCCCGACTGCGACGCAGGGATTGCATGGGATGATCCGGATATAGGGGTCGATTGGGGCATATCAGAGCCTGTTTTGTCGGAGAAAGACGCCTTAGCCCCCACCCTTAAAAAGCTAGGAAGCCCGTTTTGAAAATACTGGTCACAGGGGGCGCGGGGTTTATTGGCTCTGCGGTTGTGCGTCATGCGATTGCGCAGGGCCACCGTGTTGTGAACCTAGATGCGCTGACTTATGCGGCCTGTCTCGACAATGTGGCCAGCGTGGCGGACCATCCTGATTATGCCTTTGTGCAGGCTGACATTCGGGATCGTGCAACCTTGGACAATGTGCTTGCCACACACGCCCCCGATGCCGTCATGCATTTGGCCGCAGAATCCCATGTGGACCGTTCAATTGATGGCCCTTCCACCTTTATAGAGACGAATATCACCGGCACCTACACCCTGCTGGAAGCCACCCGCGCCTATTGGACCACCCAAGGAAAGCCGGACCATTTCCGCTTTCACCATGTGTCCACAGACGAGGTGTTTGGATCATTAGGGGCCACGGGTCTGTTCACCGAAGATACGCCATACGACCCCCGTTCGCCCTATTCCGCGTCCAAAGCGGCCAGCGACCATCTGGTGCGCGCATGGGCGGAAACCTACGGGTTGCCTGTGGTGCTAAGCAACTGTTCCAACAATTACGGTCCTTTCCATTTCCCCGAAAAGCTGGTGCCTGTGGTGATCCTGAACGCGCTGGCGGGCAAGGCGGTGCCTGTTTATGGCGCAGGGGAAAACGTGCGCGACTGGCTGTATGTGGAAGACCACGCCGAGGCGCTGCTGACGGTCCTGACCAAAGGCGCGTTGAACCGCAGTTACAACATCGGCGGGCACAATGAGGTGCGCAATATTGATCTGGTGCGGATGATTTGCGCGCTTCTGGACGAGATGCGCCCAAGTGATGCGCCCTACGCCAACCTGATCGCATTCGTCACCGACCGCCCCGGGCATGATGCGCGCTATGCGATTGATGCCGGCCGGATTGGCGATGAACTGGGTTGGGTGCCGTCGGTGACGCTGGAAGAGGGCCTGCGCAAAACGGTTGCGTGGTATCTCGACAATGAGGCGTGGTGGCGGGCCTTACAGGCGCGCGACGGCGTCGGCGCACGTCTTGGGCTTGGCGCATGATTTTGGTCTTTGGACAATCAGGGCAGGTGGCGCGGGAATTGGCACTATTGGCGGATGTGCGCTGTCTGGGCCGCGATGATGTCGATCTGGAATATCCGCTGAACTGCGCCGAAGCGATCGCCATTCACCAACCCGCCGCCGTGATCAATGCCGCCGCATTCACAAACGTCGACGGGGCCGAAACCGAGGCAAGCCGCGCCCATCTGGTCAACGCCCATGCGCCCGAGGCGATGGCGCAGGCCTGCGCCGACTTGGGCATTCCGTTTGTGTCGATCTCAACCGATTACGTGTTTGACGGGGCGGGGGATGCGCCATGGCGTGAGGGCGACACACCCGCGCCCGTCAACGCCTATGGGCGCTCCAAACTGGCAGGCGAAGTGGCGATTGCACAGGTGGGTGGCACATGGGCTGTGCTGCGCACATCCTGGGTGGTGTCAGCGCATGGCAATAACTTTGTGAAAACCATGCTGCGGCTTGGGGCAGAGCGGGACGCACTGACAATCGTGGCGGATCAAATCGGTGGGCTGACCCCGGCGCGCGATATTGCGCGGGCCTGTCATCATATGGCGCAAAGCCTTATATCAGAGCCTAACAAGGGTGGTATCTATCATTTCTCAGGTTCCCCCAATGCGTCCTGGGCCGATGTGGCGCGAGCCACCTTTGAGACAGCGGACCTGACATGCACTGTCACTGACATCCCAAGCAGTGACTATCCAACCCCCGCCCTGCGGCCTCTTAATTCGCGCCTTGATTGCTATAAGATCAAGAAAACCTTTGGCATCAAACGCCCCGACTGGCGCAAAGGTATCGCAGACATAGTGAAAGAATTAGCATGACACAGGCCCCACATCAGCGCAAAGGCATCATCCTCGCAGGCGGCTCTGGCACGCGGCTGTATCCGATCACCATGGGGGTGTCTAAGCAGCTTCTGCCGATCTATGACAAGCCAATGATCTACTATCCTTTGTCGGTGATGATGCTGGCGGGCATCCGCGAGATCGCGGTGATCACCACGCCCGAGGACCAAGAACAATTCAAGCGCACGCTTGGCGATGGCACGCAATGGGGCTTGTCATTGACCTATATCATGCAGCCCAAACCCGAAGGGCTGGCACAGGCGTATATTCTGGCCGAAGATTTCCTGAACGGCGCGCCCTCCGCCATGGTTCTGGGCGACAACATCTTTTTCGGACACGGGCTGCCCAAGCTGCTGGCGCGGGCAGATGCAGGGCAGGGGGCCACGGTCTTTGGCTATCACGTGGCCGATCCAGAACGCTACGGGGTGTTGGCCTTTGACGGGGACAGGGTCACGGACATCATCGAAAAGCCTGCCAAAGCGCCGTCAAACTACGCGGTGACAGGGCTGTATTTTCTGGACGGGTCTGCACCGGAGCGGGCGCGTGCTGTCACCCCGTCAGAGCGCGGCGAATTGGAAATTACCACGCTGCTGGGCAGCTACCTTGCCGATGGGGCGCTGAACGTGGAAACCATGGGGCGCGGCTATGCGTGGCTGGACACAGGCACCCACGCGAGCCTGCTGGATGCAGGCAATTTCGTGCGGACCCTGACCGAGCGGCAAGGGCTGCAATCGGGCTGCCCCGAAGAAATCGCCTATGAACAGGGCTGGATCGACGCAGACGCCGTGCGGGCGCGGGCAGAGATGTTCGCGAAAAACAGCTATGGGGCGTATCTGTTGCGGATGCTTGAGGGGTAGGGGGGTGAGCCCCTACTTACTGAATTTCTGCTCGATAGCGAATGACCTCATAGTATGTTCAAGACACACCTCTCCCATGCACCGGAATCCGTTGCCAGAAAACTACTGGTCAGTTCAAAAAGGGGAAAGCTAGCGGGTTACTTCTGGTCAAACCACTTGGCGATAAAATGCCATACGGCACTCGCCAAGAGGCTGCCCAGAAACCCGAGAGCGAGGGTTTCCAGCATCAGCTATTCCTGTGCTTGAGAAGCGTTCATACGAACGCAAAAGACCCCACAGGAAAGAACCTATGGGGCTACGAAGAAACCCGCATCCTGCACCTCAGCAGAAAGTGGGGTTATCTCTATACGGAATGCCTAAAATGCGCGGAGCGCGTTAAAACCTAGGCAGAGCAAAATTAAGGCTGTTGTGACAGAACCATTGAGTTCCGTCTGTTCCCGATTATACCGTCAGGTGCGCCACGCGGTCGGCCCGAAGCCATACGATACACGTGCAATTCGGTCAGGCGTATTTAGTCACTAGTGAAAGTACCTGTTTCGTTCTGCGTCGTCAACCTTGATGCAGAACGAATAAACCGCGCAAACCCTCGTCTGCACGGCACCCCTTTTTCACCCCAAAACCAGACCCTAATCCGCCGTCACATAGCTTAGCGCCAAACCGCCGTAGATATACCGCGTCGCGCTGATCGTGCCGATGGGGCGGATAAACAGCACCGCAAACCCGTCTGCGGGGGCTTCAAAGCCTGCCAAATCCAGATCGAGGCGGTTGAAACCCGGCAAGAACGTGTTGCCCGATTGGCTGGCCACAGAGGTGCGTACCGTTTCGGCGTCCGTGTTCCAGCCTGTGTCAAACGGACCTGTCTGGAAATGGACCTGCACGTCATAACCCGTCACTTCGGTAGAGGAGGCGCGCAAGAACCCGTCTAGCGATTTCAACGCAGCCCCTTGAGGCAAGAACACACCCATGTGTTCCCAACCCACCGCCGGATCACTGCCAGAGCCGCCGTTTGTGCTGCTGTTTTCGCCCTGCACCCCGTAGCTGGTTTGATGGGTCACCCAGCGGTTGTTGGTGTAGCAGTAAAACCGCCCGCCAATGTCGATGCGGTTGGGCACTTGGGCACCCGACGGGAAAGAAGCGCGCCCCGATGCCGCGTCAAACGCAGCACCCGTGTTCCAGTTTGACCCGTCATCGCTGACCTTGATCGCAAAGTCGTTGTTGCCGGCGGTGCCCATTTCGGCGTGGCCTGTGTAGTCGGTCTGAAACAACAGGCTGGCCGTATCGGCGGGGGCGGATTTGTTGACCTTCAGCTGATGACCAGACCCTGCGTGGTTCAGCAAGGTGGCTGTGCCAGACACGGCCAAGGGGTTGGTGGCATCGGCCACCGTGCCCACCCCAAGGCGGGTCATGTTTTGCAATTCGGTCAGATCGGGGGTCGCGGCCTCCCAGCCCAGGCCATCAAAATAGACCTGCCCGGCCGTGTCGCGTACAAAAGCCACCCAACCGGTTTGGGCCGCGATATACAGCCACGCGCCATTGTCCCACACCGCAAGTTCCGTGTCATGGCCTGCCCAGTCGCCGCTGGCTGCGGCCGCCACAAGATAACGGTCCCCTTCGTCGGGGGTCGCAGGCGGGGTCGTGGCGGTGGCACTCAACACATTGAGTTGCACAACCGCATCCAACACCCGCAACGCTTCATTATGGGTCACGTGCTTTTGCGCTTGGGCGGGTTGAATATAGGGCAAACCTAAAATCAAAGATGTGTCAGACATCCGGGAGCTCCTGTCATGAATTACGCCCGGAGTGTCAGCGGAAGCGTTAAACCTTTGGTAAACTGTGCGTTCGGTGGTCAAAAGGCGCACGTTTTGGCGGCTCTCCGCCAAATTCTCAACCCATGGGTGAATAGGTAAGGGTTTCCCCCATTTTCCCCCTTAACCTTCCTGCTCTATTAGGGGATACAACTGACCAACCAAAAATGGTGGTCCAAGGAGATTCTACCTATGAAAGTCATTATCTTAGGCGGCGACGGCTTCTGCGGCTGGCCCAATGCACTGTACTTGTCCGAGCAAGGCCATGACGTCATTATCGTCGATAACCTGTCGCGCCGGGCCATCGATCTGGAACTGGAAGTTGACAGCCTGACACCCATCCGCCCCATCGGCGAACGTATCCGTGTCTGGGAAGAACTGACCAACAAAAAAATCGGTTTCCACAACCTGACCGTTGGCCAAGACTACGACCGTCTGCTCAAGCTGATCCAAGATGAAAAGCCCGACGCCATCGTGCACTTTGCCGAACAGCGCGCCGCCCCTTATTCGATGAAATCCGCGCAGCACAAGCGCTACACCATCAACAACAACCTGAACGCCACAAACGACGTGCTGGCCGCGATTGTTGAAAGCGGGCAGGACATCCACCTTGTCCACCTCGGCACCATGGGCGTTTACGGCTACGGCACCGCGGGCATGAAAATTCCTGAAGGGTATCTGAAGGTCAAGATCGACACACCAGAGGGCGAAAGCGAGCAGGAAATCCTGTATCCCACGAACCCCGGCTCGATCTACCACCTGACGAAATCCCAAGATCAATTGTTGTTCCAATTCTACGCCAAAAACGACGGGCTTCAGGTCACCGACCTGCATCAGGGCATCGTTTGGGGCACGCAAACAGACCAGACGCGCAAAGACGAGCGCCTGATCAACCGCTTTGACTATGACGGCGACTACGGCACGGTTCTGAACCGCTTCATCATGCAGGCGGCTGTGAACTATCCGATGACAGTGCATGGCACAGGCGGTCAGACGCGTGCGTTTATCCACATCCAAGACACCTGCAAATGCGTTGAAATCGCGCTGAACAACCCCCCTGCCAAAGGCGACCGCGTGCACATCCTGAACCAGATGACCGAAACGCACCGCGTGCGTGATCTGGCCAAAATGATCGCAGACCAGATGGAAGCGGAAATCGCCTATCTTGAAAACCCGCGCAATGAAGCGGCGGAAAACGAGCTGAACGTTGTGAACGACAACTTCCTTGGTTTGGGTCTTGAGCCAACAAAGCTGAGCGATGGGGTGATGGCAGAGGTCAAAGAGATCGCAGCCAAATACGCGGACCGTTGCGACACGACCAAGATTCCCTGTGTGTCAAAATGGAAATAATCCATTTTGCATAGTGAGGCTGAGTGGAAGTGACATCTTTCACGTGACTTGAACAAAAAGGCCCGCAGCGTTCAGCGTTGCGGGCCTTTTTGTATGCAGGGGTTACCCCGAATTCACATTGTAGCGTTTCAGCGGCGCTTCGGGTGGCTCTACCCCGTAGAATGCGGCCAGCTTGGTGAAGTCTTCCAGCTCTGACACTTTGATTTCCAGACAATCGTCAGGATAGGCCCGCGCCAAGGCCCGAAAGCGTTGCACATGAATTTTACGCATGCGGCGCAATTCACGAGGGCGGCGTTCGGGGTCGCTGGTCCAGAACACATGGCGCGCATAGGTTTCGGGATGGCCTTCTTCCCAGCGTCGTACCGAAGAAATCCATTCCTCGACGGGGCGATGCACCCAGATGAATTTGCTTTGGGGGGCGATGGCTTTGCGCACAAACGGATGCACATGGGCGTGCCCCAAAGGGGCGTCGGAAAACACGTCGAATTTGCGCACGGCCTTGATCAGGTCGGCCAGAATTTCACGCACTTCATCGGTATGATGTTCCATGAACACCGGCGCGAAACGGGCCTGACGGGCCAGCGTGTTGGCGGCTTTGATGGCGGGCAGATGATCACGCAGCAAAGGACCACGGTGCAGCATGTCCCGCTTGCCCACGCCAAGGGCCACAACGGCTTTGCCCACAGTTGTGGTGGCGGTTTTGTAGGGCGACGCAACAAAGGTGACGGGGTGCGGAATGACCAGCTTGGATGTGTCGGTGCGCACAACAGGAGACGCCAGCGGGGCCGGGTCTTGTTCAGGTTTTTGAACAGGCTCTTGTGGGGCCTCGGCCTTCGAGGCCATGTCCTGCGGCGCGGCGTCAGATATCGTATCCGGCACGGGCGTGTCAGGCACATTGTCACGCTCGTCATCACGGTCAGCGCTTTTGCGTTTGAACGGCCAGATCATCGTGCAAAAGTCCTGTACACCCGCACCAATGCGGGGCGCAGCGCCGGAAAGCGTTCCGCCAAAGCCTGACCCTTTTCCACAGCCCAAGTGCGCTGTTCATCCTGACGGTCCCGCGTCATCCGACGCTGTTTTGGCGCAAGGTTTTTCAGCACCTCCGCATAAAACGGCGTCTGCGCGATGGCGGCCCAATAGTACTGGGCGCGCGGCACCGGCACAGCGTTCCATGGCTTATAATTGCCCGCCGCATAATGCGTCACGAATGGGTCTTTGCGCGCGGCCATCGCGGCGGCAAACCCTGGCGCAGGCACACGGCCATACCCGTCTGCATGGGTGTTGAACACATTGTAACGCCCATCCAGCACCATCAGGCTGTCTTTGAAATGCACGTTCAGAATGTCCTGATCGCGGAACAGGTAACGCCCCGCTTCGGCCTCTTTCATCAAGGCCGCACCGGTGGCGGCCACATCCATGGCCCCCATGTTCAACAGCATCAGACCCGCGTTGAAATACCGCGCAATCTGCGCATCGCTTAGACCCAACACATCGCGGTGGTAGTCGGCCAGATCGGGCACATCAGGGTCGATTGTGGGGGTTGGCCCCGTCAGCGTGCGCGTCATGATGTAATCCGGCACCGCTGCAATCTGGGCGTCCCCCATATCGGTGTCGAAGATCTCGCAAACATCACCGTGGAAGATCATGTCGCCATCCACATACAGCAGCCGGTCAAGGCTGGGCAGCAGATCAAACAACAAGAAACGGTTGTAGGTTGCGTTGGACGGGGCGCGGCTTGACGACCGGTAGCTGCCTTCAAAGGCGCGGCCCACAGGCAGGACATGCAGATGGGCG
>NZ_OMOR01000006.1 GCF_900302465.1 Ascidiaceihabitans donghaensis
AAGTGAGAACCAGCTTATCAGAAAAAAAGTTTGAATTATGGCGAGAAATAAAAGTCTGAAACATGATTAAACTCCTAAGCAGAAAACCTACCGCGCTTCGCTTGGTCAACCCCTCAGCGGCAAAAATTAAAATTTTTACCGCTTCGGCGTTATAACCTCACACTCAATCTTTTATCACGAAGTCATGATTGAATCGCGAGTGGTCGGCAGATTGCGATAAACGGTCACATTAAATTTAACCTGACTATTCCACTGCAACAACTGAACGGACTGGAAACACTGGTCATAATCATGGTGGCGAATAAGTACGCGTTCTTGCAAATCACCAGAAGGCGGTTCCTGAATGAATGGGAAGCCTTCAAGAAGGTGATAAGCAGGAGAAACATACGAAGGCGCATAACGATACCACTGACCCTCAGCAATCTTAAACTTCTTAGACGAATCACCAGAACGGAAAACATCCTTCATAGAAATTTCACGCGGCGGCAAGTTGCCATACAAAACAGGGTCGCCAGCAATATCGGTATAAGTCAAAGCACCTTTAGCGTTAAGGTACTGAATCTCTTTAGTCGCAGTAGGCGGAAAACGAACAAGCGCAAGAGTAAACATAGTGCCATGCTCAGGAACAAAGAAACGCGGCACAGAATGTTTATAGGTCTGTTGAACACGACCAGAAAACTGGCCTAACGACGTTTGGTCAGTTCCATCAACATCATAGCCAGATGCCCAGAGATTAGAGCGCATGACAAGTAAAGGACGGTTGTCAGCGTCATAAGAGGTTTTACCTCCAAATGAAGAAATAACATCATGGTAACGCTGCATGAAGTAATCACGTTCTTGGTCAGTATGCAAATTAGCATAAGCAGCTTGCAGACCCATAATGTCAATAGATGTGGTAGAAGTCGTCATTTGGCGAGAAAGCTCAGTCTCAGGAGGAAGCGGAGCAGTCCAAATGTTTTTGAGATGGCAGCAACGGAAACCATAACGAGCATCATCTTGATTAAGCTCATTAGGGTTAGCCTCGGTACGGTCAGGCATCCACGGCGCTTTAAAATAGTTGTTATAGATATTCAAATAACCCTGAAACAAATGCTTAGGGATTTTATTGGTATCAGGGTTAATCGTGCCAAGAAAAGCGGCATGGTCAATATAACCAGTAGTGTTAACAGTCGGGAGAGGAGTGGCATTAACACCATCCTTCATGAACTTAATCCACTGTTCACCATAAACGTGACGATGAGGGACATAAAAAGTAAAAATGTCTACAGTAGAGTCAATAGCAAGGCCACGACGCAATGGAGAAAGACGGAGAGCGCCAACGGCGTCCATCTCGAAGGAGTCGCCAGCGATAACCGGAGTAGTTGAAATGGTAATAAGACGACCAATCTGACCAGCAAGGAAGCCAAGATGGGAAAGGTCATGCGGCATACGCTCGGCGCCAGTTTGAATATTAGACATAATTTATCCTCAAGTAAGGGGCCGAAGCCCCTGCAATTAAAATTGTTGACCACCTACATACCAAAGACGAGCGCCTTTACGCTTGCCTTTAGTACCTCGCAACGGCTGCGGACGACCAGGGCGAGCGCCAGAACGTTTTTTACCTTTAGACATTACATCACTCCTTCTGCACGTAATTTTTGACGCACGTTTTCTTCTGCGTCAGTAAGAACGTCAGTGTTTCCTGCGCGTACACGCAAGGTAAACGCGAACAATTCAGCGGCTTTAACCGGACGCTCGACGCCATTAATAATGTTTTCCGTAAATTCAGCGCCTTCCATGATGAGACAGGCCGTTTGAATGTTGACGGGATGAACATAATAAGCAATGACGGCAGCAATAAACTCAACAGGAGCAGGAAAGCGAGGGTATCCTACAAAGTCCAGCGTACCATAAACGCAAGCCTCAACGCAGCGACGAGCACGAGAGCGGTCAGTAGCAATCCAAACTTTGTTACTCGTCAGAAAATCGAAATCATCTTCGGTTAAATCCAAAACGGCAGAAGCCTGAATGAGCTTAATAGAGGCCAAAGCGGTCTGGAAACGTACGGATTGTTCAGTAACTTGACTCATGATTTCTTACCTATTAGTGGTTGAACAGCATCGGACTCAGATAGTAATCCACGCTCTTTTAAAATGTCAACAAGAGAATCTCTACCATGAACAAAATGTGACTCATATCTAAACCAGTCCTTGACGAACGTGCCAAGCATATTAAGCCACTTCTCCTCATCCAACGCGTCAGTTTTTGACAGAATCGTTAGTTGATGGCGAAAGGTCGCAAAGTAAGAGCTTCTCGAGCTGCGCAAGGATAGGTCGAATTTTCTCATTTTCCGCCAGCAGTCCACTTCGATTTAATTCGTAAACAAGCAGTAGTAATTCCTGCTTTATCAAGATAATTTTTCGACTCATCAGAAATATCCGAAAGTGTTAACTTCTGCGTCATGGAAGCGATAAAACTCTGCAGGTTGGATACGCCAATCATTTTTATCGAAGCGCGCATAAATTTGAGCAGATTTGTCGTCACAGGTTGCGCCGCCAAAACGTCGGCTACAGTAACTTTTCCCAGCCTCAATCTCATCTCTCTTTTTGCGTTCTGCTTCAATATCTGGTTGAACGGCGTCGCGTCGTAACCCAGCTTGGTAAGTTGGATTAAGCACTCCGTGGACAGATTTGTCATTGTGAGCATTTTCATCCCGAAGTTGCGGCTCATTCTGATTCTGAACAGCTTCTTGGGAAGTAGCGACAGCTTGGTTTTTAGTGAGTTGTTCCATTCTTTAGCTCCTAGACCTTTAGCAGCAAGGTCCATATCTGACTTTTTGTTAACGTATTTAGCCACATAGAAACCAACAGCCATATAACTGGTAGCTTTAAGCGGCTCACCTTTAGCATCAACAGGCCACAACCAACCAGAACGTGAAAAAGCGTCCTGCGTGTAGCGAACTGCGATGGGCATACTGTAACCATAAGGCCACGTATTTTGCAAGCTATTTAACTGGCGGCGATTGCGTACCCGACGACCAAAATTAGGGTCAACGCTACCTGTAGGAAGTGTCCGCATAAAGTGCACCGCATGGAAATGAAGACGGCCATTAGCTGTACCATACTCAGGCACACAAAAATACTGATAGCAGTCGGCGTGTGAATCATTAGCCTTGCGACCCTCGGCAGCAAGAACCATACGACCAATATCACGAAAATAGTCACGCAAAGCATTGGGATTATCATAAAACGCCTCTAATCGGTCGTCAGCCAACGTGAGAGTGTCAAAAACGATAAACCAACCATCAGCATGAGCCTGTCGCATTGCATTCATCAAACGCTGAATAGCAAAGCCTCTACGCGATTTCATAGTGGAGGCCTCCAGCAATCTTGAACACTCATCCTTAATACCTTTCTTTTTGGGGTAATTATACTCATCGCGAATATCCTTAAGAGGGCGTTCAGCAGCCAGCTTGCGGCAAAACTGCGTAACCGTCTTCTCGTTCTCTAAAAACCATTTTTCGTCCCCTTCGGGGCGGTGGTCTATAGTGTTATTAATATCAAGTTGGGGGAGCACATTGTAGCATTGTGCCAATTCATCCATTAACTTCTCAGTAACAGATACAAACTCATCACGAACGTCAGAAGCAGCCTTATGGCCGTCAACATACATATCACCATTATCGAACTCAACGCCCTGCATACGAAAAGACAGAATCTCTTCCAAGAGCTTGATGCGGTTATCCATCTGCTTATGGAAGCCAAGCATTGGGGATTGAGAAAGAGTAGAAATGCCACAAGCCTCAATAGCAGGTTTAAGAGCCTCGATACGCTCAAAGTCAAAATAATCAGCGTGACATTCAGAAGGGTAATAAGAACGAACCATAAAAAAGCCTCCAAGATTTGGAGGCATGAAAACATACAATTGGGAGGGTGTCAATCCTGACGGTTATTTCCTAGACAAATTAGAGCCAATACCATCAGCTTTACCGTCTTTCCAGAAATTGTTCCAAGTATCGGCAACAGCTTTATCAATACCATGAAAAATATCAACCACACCAGAAGCAGCATCAGTGACGACATTAGAAATATCCTTTGCAGTAGCGCCAATATGAGAAGAGCCATACCGCTGATTCTGCGTTTGCTGATGAACTAAGTCAACCTCAGCACTAACCTTGCGAGTCATTTCTTTGATTTGGTCATTGGTAAAATACTGACCAGCCGTTTGAGCTTGAGTAAGCATTTGGCGCATAATCTCGGAAACCTGCTGTTGCTTGGAAAGATTGGTGTTTTCCATAATAGACGCAACGCGAGCAGTAGACTCCTTCTGTTGATAAGCAAGCATCTCATTTTGTGCATATACCTGGTCTTTCGTATTCTGGCGTGAAGTCGCCGACTGAATGCCAGCAATCTCTTTTTGAGTCTCATTTTGCATCTCGGCAATCTCTTTCTGATTGTCCAGTTGCATTTTAGTAAGCTCTTTTTGATTCTCAAATCCGGCGTCAACCATACCAGCAGAGGAAGCATCAGCACCAGCACGCTCCCAAGCATTAAGCTCAGGAAATGCAGCAGCAAGATAATCACGAGTATCCTTTCCTTTATCAGCGGCAGACTTGCCACCAAGTCCAACCAAATCAAGCAACTTATCAGAAACGGCAGAAGTGCCAGCCTGCAACGTACCTTCAAGAAGTCCTTTACCAGCTTTAGCCATAGCACCAGAAACAAAACTAGGGACGGCCTCATCAGGGTTAGGAACATTAGAGCCTTGAATGGCAGATTTAATACCAGCATCACCCATGCCTACAGTATTGTTATCGGTAGCAAGCACATCACCTTGAATGCCACCGGAGGCGGCTTTTTGACCGCCTCCAAACAATTTAGACATGGCGCCACCAGCAAGAGCAGAAGCAATACCGCCAGCAATAGCACCAAACATAAATCACCTCACTTAAGTGGCTGGAGACAAATA
Organism: Ascidiaceihabitans donghaensis; assembly: GCF_900302465.1. Classification (NCBI taxonomy): domain Bacteria; kingdom Pseudomonadati; phylum Pseudomonadota; class Alphaproteobacteria; order Rhodobacterales; family Paracoccaceae; genus Ascidiaceihabitans; species Ascidiaceihabitans donghaensis. Next base: position 4,948 of record NZ_OMOR01000006.1, read on the forward strand.
ATCTCTTTAATAACCTGATTCAGCGAAACCAATCCGCGGCATTTAGTAGCGGTAAAGTTAGACCAAACCATGAAACCAACATAAACATTATTGCCCGGCGTACGGGGAAGGACGTCAATAGTCACACAGTCCTTGACGGTATAATAACCACCATCATGGCGACCATCCAAAGGATAAACATCATAGGCAGTCGGGAGGGTAGTCGGAACCGAAGAAGACTCAAAGCGAACCAAACAGGCAAAAAATTTAGGGTCGGCATCAAAAGCAATATCAGCACCAACAGAAACAACCTGATTAGCGGCGTTGACAGATGTATCCATCTGAATGCAATGAAGAAAACCACCATTACCAGCATTAACCGTCAAACTATCAAAATATAACGTTGACGATGTAGCTTTAGGTGTCTGTAAAACAGGTGCCGAAGAAGCTGGAGTAACAGAAGTGAGAACCAGCTTATCAGAAAAAAAGTTTGAATTATGGCGAGAAATAAAAGTCTGAAACATGATTAAACTCCTAAGCAGAAAACCTACCGCGCTTCGCTTGGTCAACCCCTCAGCGGCAAAAAT
>NZ_OMOR01000007.1 GCF_900302465.1 Ascidiaceihabitans donghaensis
ATTGAAGCATTTATCAGGGTTATTGTCTCATGAGCGGATACATATTTGAATGTATTTAGAAAAATAAACAAATAGGGGTTCCGCGCACATTTCCCCGAAAAGTGCCACCTAAATTGTAAGCGTTAATATTTTGTTAAAATTCGCGTTAAATTTTTGTTAAATCAGCTCATTTTTTAACCAATAGGCCGAAATCGGCAAAATCCCTTATAAATCAAAAGAATAGACCGAGATAGGGTTGAGTGGCCGCTACAGGGCGCTCCCATTCGCCATTCAGGCTGCGCAACTGTTGGGAAGGGCGTTTCGGTGCGGGCCTCTTCGCTATTACGCCAGCTGGCGAAAGGGGGATGTGCTGCAAGGCGATTAAGTTGGGTAACGCCAGGGTTTTCCCAGTCACGACGTTGTAAAACGACGGCCAGTGAGCGCGACGTAATACGACTCACTATAGGGCGAATTGAGTGAAGGCCGTCAAGGCCTAGGCGCGCCGGATCCCCCGGGCCATACT